>JABXGY010000315.1 GCA_016550395.1 archaeon
ATAGCACCTCTAGGGTGTTGACTGGTTCTACTTAGGATAAAAACTGTACTAGGGTTGCTGAACTAGGTGTCAAGGGGTTCTAAGATTTCACCCGGTTTGGGAATCATATTCCCTGGATTCAGAATCCAATTGGAATCAAGTGCATGCTTGACTTGAGCCATCTCGTTAAGGCCCTCATCTCCATACATTATGCGGAGGAAAGGACGTTTTAATTTTCCAATGCCATGTTCTGCACTAACGGTTCCTCCTAGTTCAACGGCTTTCTTAGCGAATTGCTGATAGATTTTCATACCTTGATCGACTTCAGCATCAGTTCGGGGTAAGATGTTGACGTGGAGATGGTTATCCCCGATATGACCAAACATAATGTATTCTAATCCGGCGTTATCAAGGAGTTTCTTATAATATGCAATAATGATCTCCAGGTATTCATCTGGTACTGCCATATCGGTCCCAAGTTTATGCACACGTGGATACTTCTGTTTGCGTTGCGCAATAAGGGCATTAACGGTTTCAGGAATGAGATGACGAACCGTTTTCATCTTCTCTAAGTCCCCTGGGTCGATTCCTGCCCATGTGTCATCCATCCCAATGCCATGTTTGCTAAGAAGTTCTTGCGCTGCCATGAAGACGGACTCCATTTCAGCTTCCGCAAATGGCACTTCGAAGAAGATAATCGCTTCACACTCTTCGACTTGTGACGGAACTGTGACACCACCTGTTCCTTTAGTACGAGCCTCACGAAGCATCTGCACGGCATGGGAGTCAAAATATTCGACTAATGTAGGTTTTACAGAACTGTCTTTGCTCCGAATATCTTGGACGAAGTTAATGGCAGCATCTTCACTAGGAAAAAAGGCAAAGATGGTTAGGGTTCGATCGGGGTATTTATCTAACCAAATTTCGGCTTCTGTAATGACACCCAGAATGCCTTCTGAACCAATGAATAGGTCGATTAAATCCATTCCTGCATGTGCAAAAAGTCCGGCAGCATTCTTAGTAGCGGGCATTGAATACTCAGGAATTTTGATTTCAAGTATGCTGTCTTGGGTGAGGTGAACTTCGAAAATCCCTTTTTCTGCGAAATATTTTCCTCGCGGTATATCCAATATGTCACCATTAGCTAAAACTACACGGATTCGTCGGGTCCACTTACGAATTGCTTTATACCGAAATGAACGCGCTCCTGACGCATTCGCTGCAATAGCCCCCCCTAGATGAGCGGTCATTTCAGTAGGGTCTGGGGGGAAAAAGTAAGTTTCAGATTCACTAAGGAATTTTTCAAGTGCTGCTTGCTCTTCAGCTGTTCCTCTTTCCTTTAATACCTCGAGTTGTTTTTTCCGAATAGCGATGTTGAGGGCTTCAAGCGTAATTCCTGGTTCTGCACGCACGTACCAGCGGCTTTCATCTTGATCAAAACCCATGCCACAGAGTGTATCCATCTGCTCTAATGTTAGAAGTATCCCTCCCTGTGGAACCGCCCCACCGGTTAATCCTGTGCGTCCTGCTGAAATCGTCAATGGTGTTTTCGACTCATATGCCCAGTTCACAACAGCAACGACATCAGCTTCTGATTTGGCATAGTAAATCCGTTCTGCGTAGCCATCTCCAAACCGAGCCTCGTCTGTAAGGTAATCGCTACAGGTTTCGCAAATTGCCTCCTCGCCTTCTACCACTCGAATCTGAGATAGCTTTGAAGGAGTAATGGTTTCGGCTTTGATCTTATTGGTCTGCATGTACGGCACCATCGAATCTAGGTGAACTCGAAGACTTCGCCGGCTAATTAGCCAAA
>JABXGY010000316.1 GCA_016550395.1 archaeon
ACCCATAACATAACAACTCCGAAGGTTTTTCTAGTATCCCCGACGAGTTTGAGCCCTTATAGTTTACGCCCAATTTTAACTCACTCTCTGGTAAGGATTATTTTTTATAGGCATCATCATTTAATGCGTCATTTCACAATTAGGAAGATGGTCAGGTGGGTTTAGCTTGAAAGTGAGTGAAAGCATTAGAAAGCTACCTTCAACAGCTTGGCAAGCCTTGAAAGATTATTTCGCGGGCTTACAGTTATTCTTTAATCGGGAAAATTGGACACATAGCCTAGTATTTATTCTGACCCTCGGTCTTTTTGTTGTTGTAGCTCTTTTACAGCAACCTCTTCGAATAATATTCATTGATCCAATTTCTGGCGTAAATCCAGTTTTAGTCAATTCCATGCAAATAGCCTTTATCGCAGGTTGTGGTGCGTTTTTCGGATTTCTACTCCTAGGATTGATTGCTCTTATTCCTGCTGGTCGCAGATTAATATTTGAATCTCGTACTCGGCACCTCGTTTCCCCTCTTGTTATTGCGATAAGCACCCTATTATTCATCTTTGTTATTCCGCCGGTGCTACGATTCTACCCTAATCTCTGGGATCTGATTCTTGGACGTGATGGAGTTTTCCCCATCGTATTTCGTGCTTCTTGGATGATTATTATTTTTCTTCAAGTAATTTTGATGGGATATACTGTTGTTAAAGCGATTAAATGGTTAGCTGAATACTTTGGTATTCCTGAAAAGAACCCACCAAGATCTCGCTATTGGATACTTATTGCATTCACTATTGTGCTCACGCCCATTCTAATTTGGGTGTGGAATCCTGTCGTGTTTACAATAATGATTGATGGACTCAGAGCCCACCCAAACCCTCCCACGATACCCCTTGAATGGTTTGTACTCTGGCTTCTTAGTGTAAGCCCAGGAGAATATGTAGTCTATCTGTGGTTAGTGTTTCCTATTGTGGCAATTACAGTCGCAGTGGTGCTTTGGCGACGTTTACCCAGCGTTTCATTTGCTCTTGGAGCTTTTGGAATGTTCTATCCTGCTTTTGTGTACTATTATCGGTTCCGAGTGATTCAGTATTTCATTAACTGGTCCTGGATTACTCACACGGGTGTTGTCCTTCCATTTCGGAATTATGGGTTGTTTCAGATTGTCTTATTACTCCTTACATTTATCCTAGTCCTGCTAGGAGCTGCAAAGCTCCAGCGAAGTGTCACTCCAAATCCCTTCCCACTCTTCGCTATTATGGTGGGAACTGTTGTGTTTACACTAAGTTGGGCCCTTATTCCCGACTATTCGATCCTTTTTGGTACGGAATACCTTGGTATGTATACGGCTGCATTGTCTGCTTTTCTTGCCTTGTTTGTATTCTTAATTCTTCCAATTGCCTATGGCGCATATCGGATGAAGAAATTCCCAGCAATATCCACAGAGGTGGAAGCACCTACAATGGATACATTTCAAGTAGCAAAAGGAGAATCAATAGGTGAGGAGTAATGGATACTGAACTTATTAGATCAATTGAAGAATTCGCGTATAATGCCCTTCATGTAGGAAAGCGGGGTGCACATTCATATGAGCACACCCTTCGCGTACGCCAGCTTTGCTTACTAATTAGTCAAAGAGAGGGAGGAGACCTTGAAGTATTGGAAGCAGCAGCTTTACTTCATGATATTGGGCGTCCAGAAGAAGCAGCCACGGGTGAATCACATGCAAAAGTTGGTGCAAACATGGCCGTTGCATTCTTAGCAACTACTTCGTTTCCCCATGAAAAATTATCTCAAGTTGCAGCAGCTATACGAACACATCGCTTCAGTGAGGATTTAACTCCCGAATCTCTTGAAAGTGAGATTTTAAGTGATGCAGACAAACTTGATGCTATGGGAGCCTTGGGACTTGCACGAACCATTGCAGAAAGTCTTGTGCAGAAACGTGGATTACAAGGAATGATTGAGCATGTCGACCAAAAATTACTGAGGCTTATGGATCAGATGTACACCGAGACAGGGAGAGAACTTGCTAGACCACGGCATCAACTACTTATTGAGTTTATGCGGCAATTAGCCTCAGAATATCAGGCAATAGGTGAGCCCCTCCCTAAGGAACTCCGTTCAT
>JABXGY010000317.1 GCA_016550395.1 archaeon
AAGCCCCAAATTGATGTCAAGCGTATGCAACAAGATTGGCCTAAAACCACACCAAAATCCCTCGAAGCCCGAAACCTTACCTTGAGAGCTGGAAAAACTGTCATTCTTTCCTCTTACCTCAATGTTGTCAGCGAAATTGATACTCTCCTCAAAGAAAAAGGGATTCAAACCTTCCAACTCACAGGTCGAACCATGGACAAACAGGCAGTCTTAGCCAAGTTCAAAGAGGTCAAAGCACCAGCTGCCATTATTCTTTCGCCAGTGGGTGAAAGGGATCTCGATTTGCCAGATACTGATTTACTCATTATTTGTGATACCGTAAACACGACAAAAACGATTTATCAAAAGATGAAACGGAGTCGTGGAGGACGAGTAGTGTTCCTCGTTTACTCTGAAACCTCTGAAGTCGCAAAACTCCGTCGGCTTATCGATAACATCATGCAACGATATCCTTGGTCAACTCAGATGGGAAATCTGTCTGCACTAGAAGCGAAATCTAGTTAACACAGATTATTATTTTGTCAGGGGTTTGAGCCACTTAAACCACATCACTGCACTCATTGCCACAAAGAAGAATGCCATTATTACATTATTGATACTTACCATGATAAGATAAATTAGAAAACCCAGAAGGTCAAAATAAATCGGTGGAACCCTGAAAAACCCCCACATAATTGCAAATTGAAAAATCGTGATTGTCATGAACCCAACAATATAGATTCCCAGAAGAATCCATCTCCAGTAATGTGGTTTGTGAATGGGATGAGTACACCCAAAGATAATTTGTATACTAAGCCACATCCCAACGAGAAAACCTTGGATTAAAAAGAGAATGAGCACCGAAAAACAAAACGGACTAGCATACCCCCAATCTATTATTAGGGCTATTTGACGTGTGATTTCTAAAAGTACAGTCATGGCGATAAAAATCGATACAATCGCAGCTGAGAGAACTATATATCCAATACGCCAAAGGCGAAGTGTTCCAGGATAGAGTTCATTAATCTCATTGTTCACCATTTGATTTCCCTCTCAAGTAACAACTCAATCGAACCAGGAATACCAATTAGATTGAAAATATATGCATGTAGCACCAGCATTTAACTATTGAGGATATTGCTCCAAGATGTGACTCAAGTATGCCTCTGCCACAGAATACGCAACCAGACAAAAATAATTCTGATTTAAGAAATAAAGTGACATCAAATAAACTCACCGTCTATCCCGTGTATATCTACTGGAGGACTTGTAAGCAAATATTCGATTTTTGCCTTCAAGAAGCAAAGCATCAGCCCCCACGCGAAGCGTTAGGTGTTATTCTAGGGTTCCGCCGGTCTTGGCAGGGTGTGAATTATATCCGGGTCACTGATTGGGCAACAGGACGTGTCGAAGCTAGTATCGCTTATGCCCGTTTTACACCAGAAGGTATTCTCGAATATCGTCTTGCATTACATGATCGCTATGGGGCAAATCCCCATACTCCTCGAGTTGTTGGTCTCTGGCACTCCCATCCCTTTGGTGGTGATCCTCACTTTTCATCTACTGATTTACGGACTTTCTTCAACACTCCCTTTTGTGCCGAAGGCAATGTTTTCTTTCTCATCGATCCTTTTAGTCGTATCTTTAAAGTCTACATGCTGTGTCCCCGACCGGAAGAACCTGGTCTACAACTCGAACAGGTTGATTGGTGTACATATCAACCTTCAGTACCTTTGGGAGATGCACCTCCAATTGAGGATCAGCTACACGATGAGGAGCTCGTAGATGATGAATAAGGAGAAGCCAACACCGATCGAATTACGGTTTTTTGAACGTGACCAACACGATCGGACACGACGCTGGTTAGGAGCAACTAACCTCGATACCATTCGACAATCCACGGTCCTCATGGTTGGAGCAGGTGCTGTGGGAAATGAAGTTTGTAAAAACCTTGGGTTATTGGGCGTTGGGAAAATCATCCTTGTTGATCCTGATAAAGTAGCAGCATCCAATCTAAATCGGTGTGTATTTTTCCGACCAGGTGATCATGATGTCAAATACAAAGTAGAGGCTGTAGCTGAACGATTATCTGAACTTGCTACAAACACGTTGGTGGAACCACATGCGGTGCCAATCCAACGCGTACCAGATACTGTGTGGGACGTGGATTTGGTTCTCGTCGGTGTAGACAACCATTATGCCAGATACCTGATGAATGCCAAGAATCTCAGCTTTGACCCCCCTCATCTCGTCATCAATGGCGCAATGGGAAAAGACTATGTATCCGTGGAAGTTCTGGGTCCGCCTCATACAGCTTGCATGGTTTGTTCATGGAGTAAAGACTTTGTTGACCATGTCGTAGCCAACGAAGTTCGCACTCAGTGTGACCCCTTTTTTGTGGACACAGTACCACGATTTCCAATGGTCAGCTTTGTGACATCCATCGTAGGTGCAGTCATGGCGTGGGAAGCCACTAGAGTTCTGGTTGGATTGCAGCAATGGCGGAACACTGGTCAATGGCAGCCAGGACTCGAACCCGCCTTTGGTCGATTCATCCAATACAATCTCAGTAATCACCAAGCGAGAACTGGACCCATAATGCCCAATCCTCGATGTAGTGAAACCTTCTGCCGTGACAAGCGCAAACACATCTAACAGACAGACAGATTTAGATGAGACCAATTGTCTTTTGCCATATTGTGGAGGTAGGTTTCTGGTCCGCCCAAAGCCGAAGATTCAAAATAACCTGGTTTGCAGCCTGAGGCATTGAGACATTCAACTCCACGTCAACCGGTGCATTCAAACGTGGCGCAAAGGGTTCAATCGCTACAACCTGATCCATTAATCCATCCGAAAGAGTAACCGTCATCACCAGTTGATCAAGTGGATATGATCCCTTCCGTGAAGGAGTTAAAGAAACAGTCAGAGGTAGCTGACTTCCCCGAGGCACTGCATCCGGAACCTTCACATGAAGTTGTGCAGGGGCAGCGCCTAGTCGAGGTGCCCCAGAATCGGGGACACTTATTACACGACTGACCTTCCAATTAGTGTTGATTTTTGGCTTTGATTTTCTACTCTTCTTCTCATCAATAAATTTCGCCCGATAATACCAACTTACTTTGAATTCTTGACGAATCCGCGTATCCATCCAATTTCCAATAATCAGTGGAAGGTGTCGATTGGTAACACCTAATAAACCCATTGATCCATGCCACGTAGGGTCAACAGGAATCCACTGACCACGAAGCCAAATCTGACTCCAAGCGTGACGTTCCCACGCTTTGCCATCGAAAGCGAACCCTGCTTCTAAGCGGGCAGGAATTTTATTTGCACGGCACAACGCTGTAAACAACGCGGCGTATTCTGTGCAATCCCCAACTTGATTTTCAATGGCATATGCTGCTCCCCTTTCATATTTTTGAGGGGTATACCTCATCTTGTTGGTCACTGTCTGCATCGCTGCTTTAGTAAATTGAATTGGAGTTTTGTGAATCTTCGCTAGATCACGGGCTAAATCTTTGATTAAATGGTGGTGACTTTCAATGAAATTCTCTGGTTTTGTATATCGTTCAATATGCTGTGGAACATCAGAGTTACGTGTAGCTGGGGGAAGGTTGTATCGAATAGCACGGTTGCGTACTAATGCTGTATAACCACATTTGAACACTTTGCCTACTGGTAAAATATCATATGAAAATCGGATCCAGTTATTCCCGATGAGGTCATTTTGTTCGCGACCTAATTTTGGAGAAAACTTGATGTCAAGAATGTCTTGGCGAGGTGGTATTGAAGGTGGCATTGCAATGAAGGCGTTAATGTTACCAATTTCATACGGTGTGTTATTCTTGAGGCTAACTGTATAGTTTACGCGGTGAATGACGATTGGTGGATGTCCTGCTTTTAGGAAGAAGCAGCCCATAACGTGGTGCTTTTCTGGGGGGCCTTTGTAGGGGTCTTTGTTGACAACGAGCTTCTTGATTTTGGTTTCTTGAAATGCAACGAGAACGGAGTAGACGCCTGAAAGAAGGGATTTTTTGGTTGGTAAGGAGAATTGTCCAAAGTCCGTCTTGCCAAACCGGAAAGGCACTTTACTGATGGTCCTACCAAAGGGATCGACGATATAGACAGCACCAGTATCAATTTTCACATTGGTAGTGTAAGCAGTAGTGCGTGTCAACTGAATAGTGATGGACTCACCAGCATTAAAACTCGGCATTCCATTATGACGGGATGAAGTGATAATCTGCAAGGATACGGGAAGACCCTTATTCATGATACTTTTCCTTCATCATTTGGGTCTGAATCGTTAGGTTCCCTCTCCTTATCTTGCAGGATAATTACTTTTCCTCCTTTCTTCTTTGGGTGCCCTTGTCGTGGAACATCTCCAAGGATTACAATACTTGAGTCTTCCTCACCTGGTATTTCATCATTTGTTAGTCGGGGACCCAGGAATTGTGTGAAATGTGGTGGGTGAGGTTCAACTCCTCTGACAATCGTTCCGGGACAAGTTCCATCTCCCGATTCTAAGAAAATCGCTCGGCAGTTTGGGCACATATAGCTTCCACAGGTTGTACAAATCCACCAGATCCGTCGGGCTTCATCAAGTGGAACTTGTGCATCACAGGCAACACATTTCATTTGTGAAGCACCGTGCACACTCACTCTTCAGACTCCTCCTTATCTGGATGCTTGCGGGCTCGGTGAACTTTCACTTCGAAATGAGGGGAAAAGTTCGGTGGGCGTTCTTCCTCAAAGGGGATATCCCGTTCTTCTAAGATGATGATACGATTCGTAGAAGTAGGGGGTTTTAGTGGATCTTGATTATCCTTGTCGAATTCCCGCTTCTTTTTTTCTCCGTTAGGTGGAGGTTCTGTCATCTTAAGCACCTAACTTTCCTCAGCTTCATCAGAATTCTCAAGTATTCGGACTTTTGTTTGAAACCGCCTTTCAGGATCCTGTAGAATCCGAGGAGGTCGTCGACTCAGCCTAGCTTCTGTGGGTTGTGGTTCTAAAATTGCCACTCGGCCTTCCCTGGATGGTGCAATAGCTCCGATTTGGTGCCTTTCCTCCCAAAGACGTTCCAATGTATTTACGATGTTCATTGAATCCTTCTCATACCAGGCCATTGCTGTACTGTTAAGCCCATGATCAGATTGGAATTGTGATGGTGGTTCAACACGGTCAGGTTTAAGCAAAATGAAGAAAGGCAGATCTTCTAAGATTCGATCCAATTCTCCCCGTACAGAATAACATGCTTGACCCTTTCCACTGGCAGCTAACCGGGGATGATAAAGTTGTGTTTCTGCCGCTGGACGTATGGATCCAATATTTTGAGGATATTCTCGGGGAAGATCAAAGATAAACCGATGTTCATAGCGAATAGCCTGCTGATCTGTTAATGTTACGGGCTCACGGATATATCCAGGGAGATTTCGCATAGTAAATTGAACGCGTTTATAGGCTCCATCTCTGTATCGGGCAGTAATTGCGACTGTGAAATCAGCATTACTCCAACTAGTATTCTCGCGCCGTGGTGGATCGGGAGGCCAACCACGCCGTCCATACAAATTATTCATGGAATCAAAGAATGTCTGGATTTGTGTTTCAACTCTAGCGTTGAAGAGTTCTGGTGAAAATACTGGTCGGGTCATGGTCTGTCTCCATATCTATTTTGATTCCTCAGGGAGGATATTTAGTCAATTCAAAGATTTTAGAATCCTACTTCAGGCACTACATCGAGGAGGAAGAACTCATCATCCGAAATTTTTGGATCTAGTTCACCAAACGTGGCACCAGGGCTGAGCCGAGTGGGTTCAGGGGCTTTGCGGATTAAGACAAACTCAGGGCGCTGATCACCAATTTTTGCCTTCGCCCAATCGTCAATGCTTACACCTTCATCTCGAGCTTGGGTGACGAGGGTCCGGATAACTTCTTCAACTCGGGTGTCTTCATCAATCCCAATGCGAAATTCCTTTTGGCGAGGTTCAACGTCAACGATGATTGAGCGCCAAAAACCTTCTTCACTACTCATCATAAGTTACCTCAAAGGAAGGACGTGTATCACACACTTTAACTTTTCTTGATAATTAGGCGGCTTCTTGTCTCTGATTATTTGAGAAAGAAATAAGGTCGGTTCCAAAACAAGTTTAAATGGCGCCTTGGTCTCCAGTTATGTGAAAGTTTAAGAGTCACGGGCTAGTTTGAGCTAGTGAACTTAGTCATCGCATAAGATGGATTTAACTACATAATAACCCGCGGGAGATAAGTTGGCGAAATGACACCTAGGCAAGAGCTATCACCCTTAGTATTTCGTAAGCTACGCCTAGTGAACTTTGTAATTCACCGTGACACAACCATTCAATTAGATAATGCTCCCATCACTTTGATCACGGGTTCGAATGGTAGTGGAAAAACGCTCATTCTCGATGCATTACTTTTTGCCATTGGGGTTGATTCTCGCCGAGCTCAACGGCAACGAAACGCGGCCTTCATTGGACGGTTTGATAAACATGCCGAAGTTAATTTAGAACTCAATAACTTCCAACTTAATGGTCGGCGCGTCTTACGGAGCCCAGATTCAAGTTTATCAAAGCTTCTTGATCGTGACATAGTGACGATTCGCCTTCGAATTTACCCAAGTAATCGCATTGCCTATTGGCTCAATGAGCAACGGTCCATCAACGGTCACCAGATAACTAGGACGGATATTCGGAAACTCTTTCGGGCAGCAGGTATTTTTGGCGACTCTCCTTTAGCTGTTACAGAAGCGGAAACTTTAGACCATTTTGCCTCACAATCTCCTCGCCGCAAATTCGAGACTTTACTCAATGAAACTGGATTACGAAACTGGATGGAAAAGCTTGAGGAAGCCCGACTTTTAGTCCTTCAAGCCCAGGCAAATGTCAAACCCCTTCAATATCGCATTCGACACGAGGAACAACGCCTCCAACTATTGAAAACCGCCTATGAAGCCTTTCAACAAAAACAACAACTCCAAGAACGCCTCCAAGAACTTGACCTTGAAGCAGCTTGGTCAGAAGTAGCTTATCGAGAAGGATTGGCTGAACAACTGCAATCGCAGATCAAGGAAATTCAAACCCAATTTACTATAGAACATGAAAAATTAACAAAGCTTGACAATCGAAGAGCTGAACTCGTTTCAAAGTATGAAGCTGTTCAACAACAACGACAGAAACTTCAAACCATAATGGAGACAGTTCGCGATCAACAAATGCAAGCACAAGGCCATCGGTTAGCACTCGAAAACGAACTAACCAGTGTCAAGAACCAAATGGAACGATACACAACAACCAAGCGACGAAAACCTAAGAAAACCAAACACGAGACGTTACAACGCGAACTTGGCACTTTCATCAAAGAACGTGATGACCTTGATGATCAGTTAGACAATTTGCGTCAAGACATCGCTTTCACGGAAGAGGAATTATTCGCCAAGCCACAACGGTACCCACGTTTCGAAGAAAGTATCCTGCGTGCCTGTCAACGATATCGTGAAGAATTGGATAATATCACACTATCCGACTTAGTGATTGGACCTCTCTTCTCGCTTATACGAATGAAACAAGATTATGAGCAATATGAAACTGCAGTCAAGCTCGCAATGGGTCGGTACACCTACGCATTCATTGCCTTGGATCGTAACGCATTCAAGGAAGCCAAGATCTTATTTGACCGCCTTTGGCCTTCGGAAAAACCAGATTTAGTAGTAGCTCGGACCAACCCAACAACAGCAGTAACCCGTGGTCGTCCTGAAGTATCTCCACCTGTTTTTGGTTGGGCTGCAGATTTAATTGAAGGAGATGTTTATGCCGTTAGTTTTCTAAGTCGTGTAGTTAATACTGCAGTCGCCGAAGAATCTGCAGACCCTAACGAATTAGTTGATGCCACCCAACAACTGAATGGAAATATCATAACAAGTGATGGAGCAAGTTTTTACTTGCGAATTGGTGCGTTTGCTCGACCCCCTCGCCCAGTTACCGTTCGTTTATCAACTTCTCTTCGTGAATTAGGACTGACACAGGAAAGTAGTATAATTAGACAAAAACTTCGAAACTCACGGGAAGAAGAAGCCCGTTTAATGCAAGACCGAATGCGTCTGAATTCTGAAATAAGTCAACTACGCTTACAGCTTCAGGATTTACAGCAAGTAAGTTCCGCTACATTGCCTGATGATGAACGCACCTCCATTCTTGTAGACTTAGAACGGCGTGCAGCAGATCTTCAACAGCAGATACTAGAATTAGATACGCAATGTGATACTCTTGCCCAAGAGGGTCAAGCCTGTAATTCCGATATGCTTCCCTTAATTTCTCGAATACAAAAATTGGACAGGCAATTAGAAAACATAGATCATCGCCGATCTCAGCGGATGGCTGAAGTTGACCGAATCACAGATGAGCTCCGTCAACGTGAGGAAGAATTATCGCACCTCAATATACAAGTGAAAGAGTTTCGAAAACATGCAGAGACACTGGGAAATCGTCCTGTAAGCGTACGAACACCTTCTGCGGTTAGAGACGAACAATTACAACTACAGGCAATGATTGAAACGATAACAGCCACAGCAGAAGACCGTCATGCCTTCGAAGCACAAGAAGAAATTGTCCAACAACTTCATGATTACCTAAAGGAGCGTAAACTACATCTAGAAAATCTGATGACCGATGTAGATCGGCGCTTAACCAAATGGCGAGAAGAACTCGAAACAACAATCGAGAAATTAAACCAGCGAATGAATCAGCTCCTCAGTCACTTCCTCAAACAAGTGAAACTCCTTGTTCGGTATCCTGATGAACCAAGCCGAGCAGAACTGAATCTTCAACTAGCGATTAACCAGAAAGGACAATGGCGAACCTATCAAGAGATGTCTGGGGGCGAGCGGGTCTTAGCCACTCAAACCTTTATCCTCGCACTTCACACCTTAGCGAAAAGCCCTCTGCACGTTATTGATGAATTCACCCAACGATTAGACGAAGCTAGTCGGGCCGCAGTTCTTAGTGTGGTTCAACGTACTCTCGACTTAACTCACACTGAGACGATCATTCACCCCCAGTTTTTACTTATGGCTCCCTCTACCGTTGGTCTTCAGATTCCAGAGACTATGCATCATCTCATTTTACTCAAAGGACAGGTGAAACAGTGATGGATACTAATGATACCTCAGTACATCGCCGTGTTTTTCCTGATCGGAATATCTGGCGAGACACCTCGAAACGAAATTACAAGAAAAATCGTATACACTCTTATGGTACAAAGAGTGTCATCATTACCCTCTGGGATTTAACGAAGAAATACGAAATTGCCTTGAAGCACCAAGAGGTATTCCCGATAAAGGAGTCTGAGATTGACCGCGAAGAAGTCACTGATGCATTTCGTCTCTTGGAAACTCCATGGGAACGGAATCTTGATGGTCGATTTTATCATACTCTTTCTACTATGGTACATCGTCGTGATTCTCAATTTGCTACCCCTGAAATCACATCCGCGGAATGGATTCATCATTTCGCAAATGAAGTCAAACGTCGGGCAACTCCCTTACTTTTTCTTATTAGCCCCGAGCGATCCGTACCACCTTTTGATTTACCACTAGTTGATACTCCTGTCACTCTAGCTGAACCACCTTCCCGGGATGACCGCATCGCGATGCAGAAGCATAAAGTTCCATTCGAAGAAGTGTCATTCATTTCATTAGAAACCCGGCGGAGTAACTTAGTCAAACGTTTACAGGGAAAACGATTCAAGTACTCGGAGTTAGCGGACCATCTCTCCAATTGGGAACTTGACCTTCTAAGCCAGATGATCCGGGATAATTCCTTACCAGCGATTTTTGATAAAACCTCAGTAACGTTTCGTGAGGTATCTTATTCCAAATCAGATCCTGCATTCTCAGCTGTAGCAATTGCAGCAAAGACTTACGAGGAGGTCACGTCGCAATGACAGCGGATCCAGCAGAACCTAAAGATACAGCTCTTCCTGTAGAAGAAGCAAAAGATGAAGAACTGGAACAACGCCATCTTTTAGGTCAACTCTTTGCTGCTCTCACGGCTCGATATCGTGATGATGATGGACATCTGAATGTAGGGGTAAAACGTCAGGATTTACTTGAAGCACTCCACGTAAACAAGACTGGGTTAAACCAGCTTCTCGACCTGCTCCGTCAACAAATTACATCGCTCGGATTGGAACTTGTTGAATATCGCCTTGGTCGAGAAACCCTCTATTGCATTCGAACACTCTATGGTGTTCCCGGTGAGCTCACAGATCCTGAATATGCAGTCTTAGGCGTCATTATTGCCACCATTGAGCAGGCAAGCAAAAGACGTCGCCCTCGTCGAATTGCTACAAAAGATCTCGAAACTATGTTGGTGGCTCGGGGGAGAATTTCCCGATACCAACTAGATCGAATTCTACGCCGACTCATCGAATTAGGTTATATCATCCGAACTGCTCGACGCATCGCCTATGGGTCACGATTAGAACTAGAATTTGATGCCGAACGCCGTGAAGCCATTGCGAGTGCTGCCACAATATACCTCGCTGGGGCGATGGGTCAATCTGAAGGTGACACTGAATGAAACTTGATTTATCAACGGTGGGCATCTCCTGTGTTGCTTGTGGGACACGGACTACCTTAGAACACGCTATCCAAGAAGGCTGGCATCAATGTGTTCGGTGTCAATTTTTCATAGATCCCCAATGCTTTCACATCGTTCAAACTACAATGGGGGGTGTTTGTCCAGCATTCAGTCAAGGAGTACCACGTCACACATTGCAACCTGCGGATATCCCCTCTGAACAAATCTTAATCTTTGTGAAAGATCAGTATCAGAAAGGTCGTGTCGGAGCGCTCATAGACAATCTCTTTTATACACAACGCTCCCCACTTATTCCACCTCAACATGACTCGAAATATAAAGGACTATCCGAAGAGCCGTTGACCCGTGAAGAGATTTGGCAGCGTTATGGCTTGGTTTTGGTACGAAGGGCTCATGGAAAATGGGTCACTTGGGAAAAAATTCTATTCGAAGCCTAATTCAACGAGGATAGTATCCACAAGTTTTCGAGCTATGGTTTTCGTTTCCTCTGACTCTGTTTTTGGTTCATCTTTTTCATCCTCAGCTAACAGAGGTAATCCAGCTAGACTTCGGATTATACTAGATATTGCATGTTGAGCTACAAATATTTCTGACCCCCCTGATAATAAAACTACTAATCTCCCCGAGCAAATTTCATCGGCTGTTTGCATCAGAATCTGAGTCATTATTGGAAATGCATGAAGCGAGAGATTAAAACCACCATAATCCAATGCATGTGCATCATGGCCCATGTTCCAAAGAATCATCTCCGCTTTACTTTCACGTGCTAAAGGCGGAACTAGACGACGGACCGCTTCTATGAAGGAACCATCACTACAATTACTTGGAAATGGCACATCCACATGCCGCTTAGACTGTACCTCATATCGTTCCCGAAAACTCGCCTCAAAGTTCAAATGAAATACTCCATTATCATCCCCTAGTATGTCACGTGTTCCATCTCCAGGATGGGGATCAGTATCTACAATTAGAAATTGCTTCACATCATGTTTTTGTTGTAGATTTCGTATCAGGAGGGCCGAATTATTATAATAACAAAAACCCCAAAAGGAATCTTGGCTGGCATGATGTCCAGCACATCCCGTAAATGCAAAGGCATTTCTAGCTTCTCCTAGCCACACCCCCTCACCTGCACGAACTGCCGCACCAGCAGAGACCAATGAAGCGGCGTCGTACCCAGAATTCTTCACCCGCTGAATATGATCCTTAGTGTGCACCTGAACAAGTAAATCTCGAGAAACATCCAATGCTTGCTCTACTTTCACATGAGATAAATCAAGAGTTCCAGTTTCGCGTAAATAATCAAAGGCTGGTTGTAGACGACCAGCTAGAACTGGATAACCTTTAGCAGCCATGAGTGTATGATATAATACAAGGGTTGGCTTATTGGATGATGCAAGCCTATTGGTCATTTTATCACCTTGCTGAAATGTTTTGTGAGCGAGTTCTCCGGTCTTTCACCAATCTAATGGATGAAAGACTATATCAGGTTGAGCACCTGTAATGAACCACCAAAAATAAGTCAAACGAACCGGTGATGAATCGTGGAAATCCGCAATTTATCAGAGAAGGAACGTATTGAGGCCCGAAGGTTACACCGATATGCCTTCGGTGAATGGTCAGATAAAGAAGTGAAAAATGAAGAGATTACCTATCTTGACCCCTCACAAACAATCGGGCTCTTCGATGATGCAGGGACTCTCATCTCGACCGTTGCAGTAATCGATTTCAAACAATGTATTCGTGGTGTCAGTAAGCGGATGGGTGGAATCGCTGAAGTGAGTACTTATCCGGAGGGACGGTATCAGGGGAATATTCGAAAACTGATGCAGTATGCCTTTGACCAAATGCAACAAAACGGCTTCTCAGTGAGTATGCTCGCACCGTTCAAGGATTCTTATTACGAAAAATTTGACTACACCAAAGCGAATGCGCCATATATAGTAGGCGCTTCACAACTTGCGATTCGTCATTACCTCTCGATAGATCCGGGTTCTGATTGGGTTATCGAAAGACATCGAGCTCAGGATGTACAAAAAGAGTATACAAAATATTTCACTCGTTTTCCATTTCCTAGCTATCATGGCTTTGTTACCTTTACAGAGTTGAAACCGAAAAACTGGAAGGACCGGTGCAAGGATTCTCTGGTCGTGTTCGTCAAGCGGAATGGAAAAACCGAAGGGATGAGCCGTTATCGAATACAACGTAAAGATCCCCGTGATGAGTCAACCCAAGAACTCCATATCATTGATTTCTACTGGAATAGCCTGCCTGCCCAATCAGTATTGTTAAACTTCTTTGCGAAACATGTTGACCAGATTAGCAAAGTCTGGATTCATGCTCCCTTTGATACAATGGTCGAACATTGGTTCAAAGATGATATCATTGAAATCAAACGGCATATGCCCTGGATGGTTCGAGTAATTGATGTTGAACAAGCACTTATGGGTCTGCCTGCAAAGGGTGAAGATGAGTTTCGCATTCGTGTCACTGACAAGATGTGTGATTGGAATAATCAAATCTTTGTGATTCGCTCAGAAAAGGACTTACTTCAAGCTCGTCCTGCCTCAGGAAATCCCTCAGCTGTTATGACCATCAAAGGGCTTTCAGCCCTTGTATATGGAACCCAATCTCTCGAGGAACTCGAACATCTGGGCTTGTTACAAATCAAAGAAGAATGGGTAAAGCATACCCTTCAACGATGGTTCACTCAGCTACCCATCTATAGCACCATCTATTTTTAACAGAACGGATTTTAAGGTGAGGTTTTTTAGGCTAGAAGGTTGTTGAGGTACCTTCAAATGTTCAGGGGTGAAAAA
>JABXGY010000318.1 GCA_016550395.1 archaeon
ACTGATGAAGGAGAACTCGGGGCTAGCTATGAACAACTTGATGATTTAATAGCAGGAAATCAACCTAAAGGCCTTACTCCAAAAGAGATTAAACAATTTAACAAACGTATCGTCGAAAACGCACACAAACGTAACCCCCCTCCTACTTGTCCCCTATAGACAAAATTCATTAAGTGAAAAAAGTGTGAATCCATTTAAACGACTAATTGGTGGAATCCTAAGCTTTTGTGAGCACAAGCAAATACATGCCTTCAGAATACAAATCAATAGCCGCATTTACTATGTTTGTGCCCGTTGTTCTGGTCTATATCTTGGAATCTTTCTCGGATTTCTCTTCTCTTTCATTATGCTGCTCTACATGCCCATATTCTTTAGCTTAGGTGATTTGGGAACCACTCTCGTAGCAGTGCTGATTTCCTTGCCTGCAATCTTAGATTGGACTACTCAACGGCTTGCCCTACGAGAAAGTCGAAATGGAATACGATTTGGCACAGCACTCCCCACTGGGTTTGCCCTCTCTTGGTACCTTCTTTCTCCCGTTTCTATTCTAGTAAAAATTCCTGTGCTGGTTGCAGTACTACTCTTTCTTATAATCTTTAGTTATATTGATAAACGCCCTCCCGAAGTGTCATCTCAAGAAGAACCCAATGCTAGCAGTACAAAATAAGTGGTTTAACTCTTGACTTTCATCTGCTTAAGGGCCTTTTTAGCCGCAGCCTGGACCATACTATCCGGATCTTGAACTGCCTCTTCAATGTCTTTGACTGCTCCCTCGGGTAATGATTCAATTGAGGCTAGTGTTGAAACTGCCATGGCACGCTGTTCAGGGCGGTCTGCGCGCATTGCCTCCAAAAGGCCTGGAACAGCATCCTGACCAATTTGTCCTAATGCACTTTGAGCAGCAATGCGAACTTCCATGCCTTTGCCATCATGAATGAATTCTTCTTCATCGACTAGAAGCGCAATCAGTGCGGGAATCGCCTCTGGAACTTCATTGCCCAGATTTGCAAGGGCAAGAGCGATTTCACCTCGCACCACCTCGTCACTATCCTCGAGAGCTTCAATTAAAGGTTCTTTGACCTCTAGCGCAGAAGAACCCATCTGAGAAAACACTCGGGCAACAGCGCGCCGCACTTCATCATCATCATGATGTAATAATCTTGAAAGCGACTCTGTTGCCTCACTTGCATCAGAACCAAGATAATACAAAGCTTCAGCAGCATAGCGACAGATGATTTCTTCATCACTGTCAAGACCGCTGATTAACATCGGTAGTGCGTCTAACAACCGGGGATTATCACCTGATTTGGAAACGATTTCAAAGGCCGATCGTTGGATTGACTCATCAGAATCCTCAAGAAGCCCCATGAGGTCCTCCCACGCAAATTCATCCTCGTTCACGAGTTCGAGCGCCTTCTTCATTTCACCTTCTTCAAGGAGTTTATACAGGTCAGACACACCAGTCGCCCCAAGGCATCTTTTCCATTGATATTATGAGCAGATAACTGTTCAAAAAGGTTATCACCTCTTACCCTAATGGAGGGATGACGATAAGAGGTTCGAAATCCTAAAACTGAATCATCCAATCGTATTTTTGGAGTTCCAAGGCTAGAGTCACAGTATGAAGTTGAATTCCTTGTTTTCCACGAACATGTTGATCTAAGAACGCATTTAATGATTCACGAGTCGGAAACGCTCCAAGCAAAATCAGATTCTGGCGTTCACCCGTTTCCATGACTAATTTTACTTCCTCAACGGCTTGAAGACTTTGAACAGTCTTAATCAGGACTTTAGCATCCACTTCAAGTTGAATTAAACTAATAGCCTCCATCCCCGCGTGAGATGGGTCAACTAACGTAGTAAATCCCTTAATGACATTCTTTTCTTCCAATCGAGAGATTCGACTCCGAATTGTAGCATCACTCACCTTCAATCGCTTAGCGACATTTCGAAAGGATAGTCGACCATCTCGCTGTAAAATATTGAGAATTCGACGATCCACATCATCAAAATCATCACGATGCTTTTTCCGCGAAGGCTTTTCACCTTCAGGTGTGGGGTGAAAACCCAAATAATGAATAATATCGCCCCGGTGTTCTAAATTCAATCGATAGATATATGCCTCTTGTTCTTGGATTTCAGACGGTAAAGACATCTCGTGGCATTGGAAACACCGAAACACCAATCGTGGCTGCGCACTTGTAGTATTACACTCAAGGCATTGAAATGCTGACTCCGATTTATAATCCCGTTGCTCTCCCTCTAAGCTTTCACCACACTGTGGACACTTCAATTCTTCTTCATCAATAGTAAATTCTGGTCGAGGTGCTATATGCCCACATGAAAAATGCTCAATCACTTCAATTCGCCGCAAACGAAAACCGGAACAATTAACACACTGATACTGGGGATGAATATCTGGAGACGCACACCTAGTACACGAAAAAATGGCCTCAACCAACTCGCCTTCCAAAATACCCGCACGGCGCAGCTGTTCTAACCGATCGACGGTATCCTTCGCATCCCTTTCCAAGATACTCTCTGCTGAAGGGTATCGAAACCCATAAACTGAGGACGAATCCAGCACAGGCTGCAACGCTTCCAGGCTCCCCTCAAGTAACTGTCTGATCAGCAGCCATGCACCACGATCTTCTAACACAGAGGGTTTAAACGTCACAAGGCCACCCGCTACCGAACTGTCCCATCACACCTCACAATCGGCTGCAAATATGCCTTTCTATTCTCAAGAAATCCCCA
>JABXGY010000319.1 GCA_016550395.1 archaeon
ACCAATGATTAGGGATGTTTACATACTCAAACGGACTGGTGAAGTCCTAATACACAAGCCCTTTAGTAAACGCGGCGTTGATGAAACCATCTTTAGTGGATTCTATAGCGCTCTCAGCGCCTTTGCCGAAGAACTCGGTCACGGTGGAATCGAAACCATCCAAATGGGGGATGTTAGTTTTTATTACGAACATAGCGAAGACCTCCTCTTTGCCATTGCAGCAGATAAATCCCACAACGCCAAAGACGTCAAGATCGTATTAACTGAAGTCAAACAGCAATTCATTGAAAAATACACCGACCAAGTCGCCGATTGGGATGGCAATCCCCTTCCCTTCCAAAAATTTACAAAGGACATCGAACTCATCGTCTCTGCCAAACCAAGTATCCAAGGCGAGGCCAGCGCATTTGCACTCCCCTTCGCCTTGGATGGCACTCGACTAAAAGGTAAGTCTCTGACTGACCCAGAAATTACTGGGGACTATATTCTCGATTCTCGACTTGAACTGGCTGCTGTTCATCTCCTCTTAGATGACATTCGACGATCCGAAAACAACCTCAAACCCCTGAAAGAGGGATGTTACGAATTTATCGCTAAACTCCTCTGGCCTATTTGGGTAGTGAAAAGTCCTGATGACCGCCTATTACTCATTGATGGACTCAAACTCTTACAACCACAAGTAGAAAGAGGTTTTGTTCCTCCCGCTAGTCGTTATGAAGCACTTCTCAACGTGAATGCCTCCCCTGAATATCTAGCTATAATGAACAAACTCACCGAAGAAGTCCGAACAGCAGCACAATCAACGCCATTTGATATCCATGTTATCCCATCGGAGCTAGCTCAACAGATCCAACAATTAGCTCGCATCACGAATGGTAAAGACCAGTTTGGAGTGCTACTTCCTAGTCGAATAAACTACAATCAAGCCAAGAAAGAAGCTGAGAATTTCTTCGCTGAAGCTATCAACACATACACTGAAGCAGGTACCCAATGGACAGAATTTCGCACCTATTTTCAAAAGGATACCCAGAAATGGGAAGAACGCATAAACACCGAAATCATCACCCTTGAAGAACATTACAAAACCAGAAAGGCAGCCCTGAAAAAAGAGATCGATAAGACCCTTACTGAACTTGCCAAAGAAGAAGAGAAAGAATTAGCTGAAGTCGATAAATGGCGACAGAACCAAGAAAAGACAATACTTACCCCACTACAGACGAGTCTTGAACCACTCAGCGAACAAATCTCCGAACAACAAACAGCACTAGAACAATTTCTCGAGAAAAACTCAGGCAGTAAGAAAGGAGCAGAGACCTTCATTAGTCAACTCACACAAACCCTCGACCAATTTAACATTTTCACCACTGACGTTCGAAACCAATCCAAAGAAACACGAAAACAAATCCAACAAACTCAGCGAGAACTTAATGACCTGGACAAACAAGTACAAGAAAAGAAACACCAAGTCCACCATCGTTTCGAACTTCAAGAAAAAGAAGAAATCAAACTCCTCGATGCCTTACAAGAAGAACGGGAAATTCAACTCCAAGAAACACAACACCGACTCAATAAACTCAAAGACCATGCCACTGAAATCGATGGGCTTATCAACGAACACATCACCCACAGCAACCAACAACTCGAAAAGTTTGAAAAATACCTCATTGAAAACGGAACACTACTTCCCACCGACACTAAGACCCCCATATACATTCCAATCTATTTGGCAGGACTCAAACGGGAAGATGACAGTACCAAATTAGTCATCATTCCACCACTCATTGTCCCACCCTCCAAACATGATGCAGCCACAGCTCTTGGACAACGTTCCACTCCTATAGCATCCCTATCATCAGAAATGATGCAATACATAAAACAGCCCCTTGAAACCGCACTAGCTAATGATGAAAAATTCGCCAAACAAGTCACACGGTTCTCACCACGACATAATTTACTCCAAGATTCACATATCGAGAGCCTGCTCTACTCAGGGCTTCATGCCATGTGGCAATCTAAGCTCATCCCTGAACACCAACATACCCAGATCAAACTAGCCTGCATCGACATCTACCGCAGCACCAATGGAAATTCCTAGCTAGGTAAATGAAAAATAAGGGTTAGCTAGCATCTTCCTTTTTCTTCTTTCCTTCAAGCCCAGCGGCACGCCGTGAAGCTAAATGGCGAAGTAAGCTGACGGTCGTTCTCAACTTCGACGTTTCTTTCAAGATCAACGTTTCAGCGGCTTCTTTATTTGTAACCATATTGGCTTGCAGTAACACTTTTCGCATCCATGCCAACTGATCCTCATCAAATGACGGGTTCGTAATTATCTTTGAACTCAAATCGACCGTCATATGCTGCTTTGTCGACTCAGGTAATGTTTCATATTCTTCCTTGGTGACCATATAAATCAGTGCACCGACATCAATGCTATCCGGTAACACACATTCCATAAAACTCCGAATCCCTATGGTAACTGCTAACGATCCAATGAGAACAACGGTTTCTTCACTGATACCTGCAGTCAATAGTGCCGCAGCCACCTCAACCCCAAGATTCCGAATCACCGTCTGTACCGTAAATTCTACAGGTCTAATCCTCTCTTCCACATCCGGGGCGTCAAAAGCATGATAGCCTAATACTAGACCCGAGCGGGAAAATTCCACTTTGAAGCCGTGCTCACAGACCTTTCCTGGAACAACCCGTCCCATAATGATGTTGCCTTGCACTTTATTCCACGCGTCATCTGGCACCTCCAATTCTCCGGCGGTTCCACATGTTGGACACGTGATTTGAAGCTTCAACGTCAGACTCCTCACCGTAGCAAGCCAAGTAATCCCAAAGGAGACTACCCCTTAAAATATTCTTCCTTCGATACAAAAAATCAGGATTTTTCATCTTTTCGATAATAATCGTTTATACGCATTTATCCTAACGGGATTCTAATTGAATAACCTTCAGACCAGATAAAGTTATTTAAAACGTTCTTTCTTCCATTAAATTAAGGTTCGGCTACAGGTGGAATTGACCACTGGGATCATTCATAGCGTAGGGGATTTACTATTAGCTACGAGGTTGTACTAGAACACTTTCCCCTGTCGCCTCCCATGTGGGTGTAAATCACATGAAGCGTCAGTCTCTGTGTTCATTTCTTCTTCTTGTCTTATTTGTAATTTCTCCATTTTTTGCTATTACACCTAGAAATGGAACAGCTTTTCATGATTCATTTGGAACAAATAAAGAGAATGCTGATATCTCGAATTTGACAGGGAGCCCATTAACCACAGATTCAATTCCACTACCAACGGGTCCCACTTATGACAAAGGTGAATACAAGTACATTGGAACAGGAAATGCCTCTCAGACCCAAGAGATGACTCAGGGAACCTATGATTCGCAAACAATCACGGACCTAGATAATGGGGAATCGGAAGGCGCACTTGCCCTGTTACCTGACCAATGGACTGCCTACCAAACGTATTCCTCCGTCTACAATCTTTTTGAAAACCGATCATGGCAATCGAATGGCGATTTAGAATCCGGTTCTTATGGATCACCAGGGTCACCCGACGATTGGTATTATGCTGACAATGGAGATCCAGGTCCTGTAGCCAATATTACAGGCTATTATGGTGCTTATGGATATGGCGGTTCTGATGGAATACGTACCCGAGTGAATTGGTTCTCTGGATGGACATGGAGCCAGGATTATTTTGGCGTATACTATCAGAATCTTACTATTCTAAGGGCGACACCGAGCCTTGTTCGACTTGATTTCCAATGTAGGCTGAATGATCATTGGGCGAATGATGATGCAATTGGACGAATGGTGGTTCTAGTTCAAATCATTGGTGCTCAAACTGTTGAACGCCGTCTTACCTGGGCTTCCATTGGTAGTACAGGAAGCTGGTATAGTGTCACTGTCGACTTGGGTGCATCAGATATTGCCAAGCTGGGGTTACCCGGGGACTTAGATATTGTACTGGGTATCTCTTGGACAGATTCAACCAGTTCTTGGTCAAGCTGTTCATATTCAATTGATTTCGATAATGTCGTTTTGCAAATTCGCGCACAACCCCAACCCACTCAAATTGGCTTACAAATCAATGGAACAGCGGTTATCAATGATGGATATGGTTCAGGCCATCTTGCCCTAGCGAATGCACCTTTACCCAAAACTAACCCCACTGGCGACTGGATTAACATTCTTAACAATTTCACAACCACAGCCAACAATATCGACCTAACCTGCGATATGACATTGTTTATTCGTAAAGAAGGGCTCACAAAGGAAGCAATTCAAAGTACACAAATTGGAAGCAGCTTTGTTTGTGAAAATGATACTACAGCCACTTTCGAAACATGGTATTATGCCTATCAACCCTACGGCTTCGAAGACTACAATCTATCAATTTCAAAGCCTTCAACGTGGACCCTAACGTCTGCAATTGATCCCTTGGGTGCAGAAAGAAGCACGTGGTGCCAATCATCATCTACATTAATCACTCTGAATAGCTCGGCAATCAATGATGTGTATGGGTGGTGGAAATTCACCTTTAGCAGTTCTAATCGGTATTCATCAATTGATGGCTTAATTGATAGCTATGTGATTTCTCCGCGAACTCCTTATGCACTTGATATTGATGTAACATTTTCAGAAAATGCCGGTGAAGCCAATCTCACACTTTATGATTCAAGTGGGTCTCCTGTTGTGAATCAAACCAACTCATGGACTGGCTCCGTTACAACCTCATTCTATGTTGAGTTCAACAACGGTGAAATCTACCCAGCAGGGCGTTATACACTTTGCATAAGCTATGATAATGGAGTTACTGTCCCGATTATCACCACTGGATTTTATTCTACTTACTTTGACCTCATTCACGACACGGATTTAACCCCTGAAGAAAGCCCCATGACAGTGACACATTCACCTACAGGTTACTTCTATCCACGAGTATCCTTCACGGATACCGACCGGTCCGATGCTTTCATCGGAAATACAACTGGCACAGTCCAAGTGAATGGAACCGTCGATGGGAATTTCATCACCTTCATTCAAGTTGGAAGCCGCTATCAAGCCCAAATTGCCAATGATCTCCTTGATCCAGGGGATTACGTCCTTGCAGTGCAAGCAGATATGCCCTATCATGAAGAAGCCACCTGTAATATTAATCTTGAAGTCCGAAGCGATGCCACATTAACCTCCCCCCAATCCCCAGGATTAACCGTCCCCTATGATGAATCATTTATCATACAAGTGTTTTACAATTATACTGGTGGTCTAGGCATTTCAGGTGCCACAGTTACTACCAATTGGGGACCTATTGGGATTAGTAATGGTACAGCCGGATGGTACAATATCACCCTAGACTCGGGTTCTAAACCAACTCCTGGCACGTACTCACTCAATATTCAAGCTAGTCTTAGTTATTACACCACCCGAACACTTGTACTGACGATCGTTGTCCGAGAAATTTCCACAGTAATTCTTTATGAGCCCCCTGGTTCGGTGCCCTATGATGAAAATGTCGAAATCCTCTATACACTTAATGTCAGTGATTTGGCTAGCCAATATAATGGAAATGGAATCGCAAGCGCGAACTTTGTCGTTGATCTAGATGGAAGCACCCTCACACAAGGCGTAGATTATCTCTATACAAATTATGGGGATGGTTCATACAACATTACAATTTTAGCAGCTAGTGGCAAAATCTCCTCCATCAAAAGTTACTCCTTGGAAATTTTCGCAGATCCTACCGATACGATGTATGGAAGCACCTCCGGGAGCCTCACCTTTTCTGTGCGTGAACTTCAAACCATTCTCATCTATGATCCTCCAGCCCCAGAACCCTGGGGTAACGACATACAAATCATCCTTTACTATGAGGTGGATGACCCAAC
>JABXGY010000041.1 GCA_016550395.1 archaeon
TATCTCACGAATCTGCAAAAAGTCTAGGTTTAACTCCTGAGGTTCAGGTGGTATGTGGCTGCGGAGATCTTGTAGCTGTTTCAGTTGGCTCTGGAGCCATCACACCTGGGAAACAACATTTGTACATTGGGTCATCGGGATGGATCTCTCAACACCAAGAAACTCCTCAATTCGATTTATGCGGAGCTGGAACTATTGAGAGTGCAATTCCTGGCCGTTTACTTCTTACTGGGCATATGGAGAGTGCAGGATCCTGTCTCGCCTGGTTAGTGGAAAACGTATGTACCTCAGAAGGTGAACAAGCTTTGGCAACAAATAAGGATGTTTATGAACTTGTTACTGAACAGGCTAAAGCGGTTCCTCCAGGCAGTCAAAATCTTCTCTATCTCCCTTGGCCCATAGGTGAGCGGTGTCCTTTCATCAACCCCTATGTACGTAGTGCATTTTTTAATCTAAGTTTCGATCACAGTCGCTCGCATATGGTTCGAGCCGTCCTCGAAGGTGTTGCATATAATACACGATGGGTGAAAGAAGCTCTGAATAGTATGGGGCACGAGGTGAATCAGTTGAATGTTTGTGGAGGTGGAGCGAAGAGTGATTTATGGCTTCAAATCTTCGCTGATGTCCTCAATGTTCCTTTACGACGTGTTACTACCTTGCAAGATGCAGGTACAGTCGGTGTAGCAATGGTTGCAGCCGTCGCTCTTGGTGAATTCAAATCCTTTGATGAACTTGAACGCCTTTTCAAGTACGACAAAGAAATCAAACCGAATACAAAACGAGTAGCCATGTATGATAAGCTCTACAAAGCCTTCCGTGATATATTCGACCACTTCAGTGGCGTTTGCTATCAACTTAATGCCTAATTAAAACCGACTTTCAACTAATCATACCAAATGGATTGAATCTAATTCAACCAAGGAACTTTTAACCCAAAACCACTCCTTGAGTGGACGGGGCAATTTATTATGACGATTAAGGGTGAGGCATGGGACCTGAGTCCAATGGTTCCATCAACGAAATTAGATGCATTAAAAGCACTCATGGACGAATGTGTACAAGACGCTGAGCAAATTGCAACTGAGTATAAAGGAAAAGTTACATCACTCACAGCAAAAGAACTCAAAACCTTTCTTGAACGCAACCAAGAACTATTTCTTAAACGAGAGGGCGTTTTGAAATACCCACGTCTAGGCTATTCTGCCAATTCTCTGGACCCAGAAACAAAACAAGCTGCTGATTTGGCTCGACGGAAAAGGATGACACTCTCACAAATTCTAGCCTTTACGGAAATTGAAATTTCTCAACTTGTTAAGGTGAAACCAGAACTCATGAACTATCCTGAACTAGCAGAATACAAGCATGCACTTGAAATCGCAAAACGTCGAGCCCCTCACATGTTAAGTGATAATGAAGAACAGCTCATAATCCAAAAAGACCGATTCGGCATCGATTCCTGGTCTCAACTCCAAGGCGACTGGTTGTCCACGCGTACATACGAGATTGAGGTTGAAGGAAAAACCAAAGTCATGCCTTATGGAGAAATCATTTCCTTATATGAACATCCCAACCGGGACGTTCGGAAAGCAGCCAAACAAATTGTTTGGACTGGTCTTAGTCAAGATGAAATCATGTGGGCTAGTGCTCTGCGAGCTATTGTTGGTGATCATATAACAACAAGCAAAAAACGAAACTGGCCTACACCCCGCACTCAAAGTCTTATAGACAATGATGTTGATGCTGAAACCATCGATGCACTCATGTCTACTGTTGAAAAAAATGTGTCTCTCTTTCGTCGCTATCTTCAAGCCAAAGCCAAAGTCATGGGACTACCAAAGCTTGGAGAATGGGATGTGGTTGCTCCACTTCCCAATATGCCCGATCGAAAATTCACTTGGAAAGACGCTCGGAAAATTGCCATCGACACATATGAAGGCTTCGACCCAAAAATTGCCAGAATTGTCCAAGACATGTTCAATAAACAACGGATTGATGGAGAAGTTCGAAAAGGGAAACGTTCAGGTGCTTTCTTTACTTCCTGGCAAAGCGGTAATTCAGGATTTATTCTCCTGAGTTTTAATGGACGACTCGGGGAAGTGTTTACACTTGTGCATGAAAATGGTCACGCCGTACACAGTGTTCTCATGTCTACATATCAAAAGCCCATCAATACCGACATCGGCATGTGTATTGCTGAAGTTGGCAGCATCTTTGGGGAATTACTCCTGGTTGACAAACTTATTACAGAAGCAAAGACCAAGGAAGAAAAACTTGAAGTCCTGGCAAAAGTGCTTGATGAATTTGGTATATCTGTCTTCCAAGTCTCTGCTCGATACTTCTTTGAAATGGATCTTTACGAAGCTTTCAAACGGGGCGAATACTTGGACGGAGAGACGATTAGTAAATATTGGGTTAAAGGACGAGACAAAATCTTTGGTGACGCTATCGAATGGCTTCCTGAAAGTATCTGGGAATGGACATTCAA
>JABXGY010000320.1 GCA_016550395.1 archaeon
ATGTTTTGCCTCTACTAGTTATCCTCACGAGGTGAAAGTTTAAATATGGGCTTTAGGCAAGCCTAAATCACAAGTGATCAATCATGTCTCACGTAGGTCACAACCATGTCGCCGGCGAAGCACGACGAAGCCACCAAATCCAAATCGGACTCTTCATAATCTTCCTTGCTGTCTGGATTCTTGATTCCTTTCTTTTCCGAATAACACCCCTTGTATACTCTGTCCCCCTCTTTCTCAATGTAATCCCAGGTATTATCGTCATCATCGCTGCGCTTGTCCTCATGCAAAAATCTCACATTGTCTTCGAAGGCCCCGAACCCCACGTCGTCACCACCAATGTTTATGGTCGCGTACGACACCCCATGTACCTAGGTTCAATTCTCTTGTATTTCGGATTCTGGATTACAACACTCTCCATCATCACCCTCCTCCCACTCCTCAGCGTCATCATCGGCTACAATTACCTTGCCAACGCCGAAGAACGATTGCTCGAAGAGAAATTCGGTGACGAATACCGTGAATACAAGAAACGAGTTAGAAAATGGATCCCCTGAAGAAATGGTCAATAACAGGTTTCATTGGATCTAACTCTTTTTTCATCTTGTTGTACTCGATTCTGCCCATCATATTCCAAAAAACCTAAGGTAATTACATCTTCTTCAAAAAATAACTGGTGTAGCATATCAAAACTGAAGACGATAAGCAGGAAAATGAGGAGGGCGATGAGGTGAAAACTTAAGAGTATTTGAAAGGCAATCAGCCGAATCCTCGTGAACCATAACACCATGTCAGGTGTGCCAACAGCAACTTCAGGTGATTCGAGTATGAATAAATTGAAACGACCACAGTCGATGGTAATTTCAAGGTAAACGAGGTCACTAGGTAATAAGGAAGCTGTAGCTCTTACAGGATATACCACTAGTGGGAATGCGAAGATATTCGCATAGACTCGTTGCCATTCGAGGTCTATTCGAGCAAGGTCGGGTTGCCAGAACGTCACGATCCACGTTTCACACAAGGCGAGGAGGAGCATCACCCCAGCTGTCACGGCATAGATAAAGAGCTTCCTATGCTTTGTCCTCCGAAAGGAGTAGGAGAGTATGATTCCGCCGAGTATAGTGAAGATAACGGGTCTTCCCTCCGTCTCCGTTCTTTCGCAGTAGAGGATAAATATTATGATTGAGGGCGCTGGCTATTGTGGTTCATTTCCGATATATGAAAAAATCCAAGTCAGCAAATGTCTCAGATGAGCATTGGTTCTTCATACCATTTTATTTGCTGATGAATGAAACACCTTTACGGTTAGCACTCTTCTTTACTGTAGGTGTAATTTCTGTTATCTATGGAAACGGTGTTAGATTGGACGTTCAGGCGTTCTATGATGTGAAACCCACGTTTCACGTCGTTTCTGAAAGACCTTCAATGGGCGGGTTTGTCTAGAATCGAGTAAACATATGGAAAAAGTATGTTTGTTCGTTGTATCGAAAGATTTGATTATTTAGTTATGTCTTTGTACGTTTAATACTTTTTATGTATTGTATTTTATATCATAAAATATTTCTTATTATGTCTTTTTATTATTTATTAATTGTATTTGATTTATTGAGTTATCCCTCAGTTTTCGACCCATCGAAAATAAAAAGGTTTCATGTCATCCAAAAATCATCTGGGGAAAATTAGAAAGCCTCCGCTGAAAGAAATTCCAGGTCTCAGTATATGACAAATCACTACTATTAAGCGTACTGCCCCTCGCTGCGGGGTGGTAATCGTTCCAGGGCACGCCATGCGGCCTGTCGAACCTGCTCGTCAGAATCCTTACGGGCTTGGAAAATCGCTCCTAGGACACGGGGCTCTGACCGAATATGTCCTAACGCTTCCACAGCATAACGCCGAGATGCAGGATTGTCACTTTTCATGATATCTAGTAACGGATCAATGGCTGGTTTCCCAATGCGACCCAAGGAGAGGGCGGCAAGCTTGCGAGTGTATTCATCATCTTGTTCATGGAGCACCTGGACTAGTTGCATCACCGCTATTGCGCCAATCTCTGCTAATGCAGTGCTGGCTCGTAGCCCTTCACGACCTGGTTTACTCAGTTCTTTGATGAGCTCCTCAATGCGTTGCTCAACATTCACTGGAAAATCCTCCAACGAATAGATATTACATAATCCTACGCTTTGAGTGTTTCGATTTCGATATATTAGTCAAAATCCTTATTTCACTAAACGAAAAAAAGCGAGAAATCATATTTCTAATAATAAACCAATGAATGGCATTTTTTTGAATTTTTTCAACTATACTAGATCATAATAACACATTTTCACAGATACCTGTTATTCTATCTGTAAATCTTATTCAAATCATGGATCGTCAAAAATGTGATGTTCCCACATTATGTGTTTTCATACTGATCTTAGAATGTGAAACGGTGAAACTAGGATGAATGGTCGTCATTCCTTGGCAAGACGATACCAGTAGGTATAAGCATCCTCGAATCCAAGACTATAATATAGTTGTTGAGCTGTTTTATTTGGTTCAGATACTTGCAGATAGGCTTTATTTGCTCCTTGACTTTGTGCCCAGCTCACCAAGCTCTGGGTAATCGACGTGGCTACATGTTGACGACGATACTTTTCCTGCGTAACAAGCGAAAACAGTCCTACCCAGAGACCATTACGGACACCCATTCCAACACCAATAATCTTATCATCTATTATTGCTGCGGCACAGGCTTTATCATTAGAAATACGTGAAATGATATCTCGCCTGACACGAAACCTTGCAGAGTCAAATTCGGCGTATTCACAATAGGCCCTATACCAGTCTTCCCAGGGTTCACCCATTATTACAACACCAACTTCGGGTTCATTCATGAGAACATCATTGAGGTTAGCGGTCTGAACGATTACATGCATCTCTATCTTCAAACCATGGGATTCCAATACCTCGTCAAGGTTGCTAGGTTGGCTGGCTTTTGTCATTTGAAACTGCACAGGTAATTTATGTTTGTCATAAAATTCTTGAACCACTTTCAAGGCTTTCTCAATGTCTCCCTTCGGGGGTTCGTGTAGAGGAAGAACACTATTCGCCCGATGGGTTACACCTTCGGTGCTGCGAAGTAACCATCCACCAAGTTGTTGGGTATGTTTAGCGGGCCAGGCCCGAGCTGCAATCTCTTCAATTTCCCTAATTTGATCGGTAGATACCACTTCAATCACATTCTTTCGCACACATTAGGTTCTCCTATTTTTACTCTTCTCTTGGTATGAATAAAATCGCGACTTTAACTTGTTGTATTAGTCTACTGATTTGAGTCGGTCAAAGAACCGAAAAAAACCCATTAAATTCAATGAAATTATTGAATTCTGCTCCAATCTCATTCAACTGAATTTTGAGTAAACCATGAGAAACGATTCGTTATATTCGTGAAAAGGGTACATTTTATTTAGGTTCTCATCTGCTATGTTATCATCGAATTTGAGTGGCGGAATTCTTCGAATAGGGTAGAGTGATTATGGCGATTCACAGCTTCTATGTCATTGCCTGGGACTCGGGTCAACCCCTATACCATCGAACCTTTGTCGAGGTCTCCGACAATCCAACGCTCTTATCCGGATTATTAGCCAGTGTTGAACTCCTTGCTTTGAAAATCACACAACAACATGTGAATGTTGTAACCATGCGCGATTCACGGTTTCTCTTTAAAGTTGATAATGACAACGGTCTATTGTTGGTTTTCATCACCGATATTACTGAAGACCCTGACCGATTCAGTGAATACCTCGATATGCTCCATGAACGCTTCTTAGAAATCTTTGAAGACCCTGCACACAGATTACCCGTCTATGAACGGGACCCCCGACGAGCTAAGGTCTTTGACGAACTCGTTGATAGCCTTATCTCCCATTGGGAAACAGGTGAAGTGAGTCTACTTTCAGCAAAAATTATGGATATTCTTGACGTATATACAGAATTCTACAATCTAACGCTACAAAAGATACTCTCAGACCGGTCCCGTGAAATGCATTATTCAGATATTGAACGAATCTTCAAAACACATCTTCAATCAGATCCTGC
>JABXGY010000321.1 GCA_016550395.1 archaeon
GTGCCTCAGATAGGCGATATGAGGTAATGGCTATTATAAGTGGGGCACATGATACACTCGAGTTCATAGGGTTCCTAAAGGGACTAGAGGGTGTAATTGATGTGGATGTTAAACCCGTGGTTTTGCACTATCCTAACTATCCACCAACTTATCACTATAATACGAGGGGAAAGAAGGTCACTTTTACTCGAACCCAATTACAAGTGTTACGGTGTCTGACTAAAGATGCTCGTATGCCCGTTGCACAAATCGCCAAATGTACGGGTTTCACCGCTCGACGGGTGCGGAAAATCCTTCGCGAGTTAGAAGAAGGGGGAGGCATACACTTCGCGGTAGATTACGATCCTTTTGCTTTAGGGGATTTGCAATATCGGGTCAGTATCCGTTTTGATGAAGCTCAAATCACAGGTTGGGATCTCGTGGCATGGATATTCGAAAAGTATCCTACTGAATTCTGGTGGACTGCTGTGGTTACGACTGAGCCGATTGTTGATGTGGGATTTCTTATTGATCGACCTGGTAAAAGCGTTCCTATAATTCGTGAAATCAAAGCCGCGCCCTTTGTGAAGGAAATTGAAGATTTTATTAACTATCCTCTTGTGGTGGAATGTCACATACCCTTCAAAGATCACTTAGAAAAAATCCTAAGTGACGCGGGACTGTAGGAAGAAAAGGAATTCTTTAGTAAATGGTATGTCATATTGCATTATTTGCATAGGGAAGTTGGATTAGATTTGTTCATTCAGACAACCTAACACAATTTGGAGAATTACAAGATTTGTAGAATTGAGGTTAAATAGTTGGATTCACTGGATAAGGCACTGCTCTGTGAATTATCAACGAATGCCAGGGTGTCTTATCAGGCTTTAGCACGGAAATTTTCGATTTCGCCAAATACAGTAAAAAACCGGATCAATAAGCTTTGTCAACAAAAAGTGATTTTGAAGTTCGGTGTTGCATTAAGCATGGAGATGATTGGTGCTGAACATTTGTCTGGTGTTATTTCCACTGATGGATCAGAGAAGGTTATTGAATTCATGGAACAGATAGCTACTCAGCCAATGGTCATGGAGATTTATCGAACCAGCGATCGACGCTATGAATTTTGGGCCATCGTAGAGGGAGTAGGTGAAACCCTCGGATTCCAAAAATTTCTTGAAGCACTTGATAGCGTGGACGATGTGGAGATTAGACCCATTGAGTTTTACTATCCAAATCATCCACCCAACTTTTGCCTGAATACTAGGGGAAAAAAGGTCTCTTTTACTCAGAACCAATTACGTGTGTTACGTTGTTTGACAGAAGATGGTCGGATGCCGGTTGCGCAAATCGCTCGACAAACAAAACTCACTCCGAGACGTGTCCGTAAAATTCTTCGCGAGCTAGAAAAGGGCGGAGGGGTGCATATCACTACTCGAACTGAATTCCTTGTTTTTGGAGACATGGAATATCGGTTAAAAATCGATTATGATAAAACACAGATAACTGGACGCAAAATTATCGATTGGATTTATGAAAAGTATCCCCATGAATTTTGGTGGGCCAGCGTGACCACGAATGAGCCAATTGTTGATGTAGGATTACTTCTTGACAGTCCGGGTAAAAGTATACTAATCATTAGCGAAATTAAGGGAGCGTCTTTCACTCGCGAAGTCGAGGATTTCCTTTCCTATCCCCGAGTCGTTAGGGGCAATGCTCGACCTCGTATTCGATTAGAAGAAATGTTACGAGAGGCAAGTCTCTGACTTAGTGATACTCTTTGCACCTTTGCGTTTTTATCGATTGCTTTTTGGTTTACTCTTTGGGTTCTTTGAAGGAGAATGTTGTGAGGATTTCTAAAATGCGTTTTTCTTTCAAGAAATTAATGATTTGGTCAACTTTAGAGGGACTCATTTTTCTGAGTCGCTCTGCGGCTTCTGCGTCTAACCCGAAGTCATCCCGACGTTGCATCTCCGACGGGATTTTTTCTTTCGCCACAGAACCTGCAGTGTCTAAATCACTGGTTGAGATACTCCCATCCTCTAACTTGTGAGCTAAGGCGTTGTACTCCTTGTTCATTTGTTGAAGGAAGGCAAGTTTTCGGTTTAAATCAGTGACCATGTTAAAAGCAGTGATAGACAGGGTACATCCTACTAGGTTATCAACCACATGGTCTTTTGCTTCATCAGACATAATATCACAAATCATAGTATGGACATAGTGTACCAAAAGACTTCCTTTTTTAGAGTTCGTTAGGTTTCTGCAATATAACGTTTATAAGAAATTACACATACCGAAGTAAAAAGGGTTCAGTAGTCATTTGTGTCTATTAGTGGGGAAAAAATTACATATACTAAATTAACAAAACCTTACAAGAAGAAATGATGTAACCTCAATACTGTTCAAATCGACCTCCTAATCTCGTCGTTCAGATACGAAAGGCTCTTATCAATTCCTATGTAAATATTCAAGGAAGAACTAGCGAGGTGGTTTAAATGAAATATATCGTGTTTTGGGAATACGAATCAAAGGACCTTGAAAAAGCCATTGAGAAACTCAAAGAGTTCAGAGAAAAAATCAAGAAAAATCCCGAAAGGTATGCAAAATCCATCAGCCCGAATTACACAATGGGCATCGGATTCCAGGGCTTTCAGTTGTTTGAAGCTGAGAAGCCTGAACAACTGGCCAGAATGGTACTCCACTACCGACCTGAAGTAACGTTTGAAATCGTACACATCACAGAAACTAAGACAATGCTCACACTCTATGAAAAGTTGGAGTAGCAACTTAAGCTATCATTAAGTGACCTTGAAAAATCAAATGGTAATTTATTAATAAAATATCAATCCTACTTGGACTAATTGTCGAGAAGAAGGTCGTCTATTGCCTTCAAAGTCAGATGAAAACCAGCAAATGAATTCCTAAATGAAGAAAGTTAATGGTGAGTTGCTTGGACACAGTAGATCGCGCTCTGATGCAAGAATTGGCAGCGGATTGTCGAAAGTCGTACCAAGCGATAGCCCGCAAATTGAATCTAGCTCCGAATACCGTGAGAAATCGAATGAACAAACTTCGTGAGCAGGGCGTACTTCTAGGATTTGATGTATTTATCAGCATGGAAATGATGGGTGCGGAACATGTGGCTGGTTATGTGTTGACTGATGGGGCCGAAAATGTGATTGAGTTTATGAAGCGAATTGCGACCCACCCTGGAGTGGCGGAGATTTATCGTACAGGTGATATGCGCTATGAATATTGGGCCATCGTGTCTGGGGCAAGCGAAGCTTTGGGGTTTGAACGGTTCCTCCAAAATCTTGATGATGTGAAGATTGTGGAACTCAGACCTATTGAGTTTCTGTTTCCCAATATGCCCCCAGAATATTTTATGAATTCAAGAGGGAAGAAGGTTATCTTTACAAAGAGCCAGTTACAGGTCCTTCGTTGTCTTTTCGATAATGGTCGAATGCCAGTCTCACAGATTGCTCAGAGTACTGGTTTTACAGCTAGACGTGTGCGAAAAATTCTGCGTGAGCTTAAGGAAGGGGGAGGAGTCCACTTCCATGGACAGTTTGATATCTTTAAACTGGGAGGTATGGAATATCGGCTAAAGATCCGGTATGACGGTGCACAAATTAGTGGTCAGGAAATTATTACAGGTATATATAATAAGTATCCGATTGCTTTCTGGTGGGCAAGCATCACCACAAACGAACCACTCGTCGATATAGGGCTTATTATTAATTCTCCTGGGGCTGCAGTGCCAATTATCAATGAGGTTAAATCCACTTCCTATAGTCAGTTAGTTGAGGATTATGTCACCTATCCCAGAGTCGTTAAAGGCAACGCTCCCCCTCGGGTTCGCCTAGCTGAGATATTAATCGAAGCTGGGCTATTAGATTCGGATGCAAGAATTTGGGGAAGTACCGGAGGAAATAAAATAAGCGAATTCCTTCAAAAAAAGGAGAACAACCAATTCTGACAAATTAACAAAAGCGCAGACACATGTTTCTGCCCTGGACACACGTAACGTTTATAGCCAATTCCATTTTGCTTATCCCTCATGAAAGCCATTATAGTCTATGACACTAAGTTCGGAAACACTGAGCAGGTTGCAGAGGGCATTGCGAAGGTGCTCAACGCTGACCTTATTAAGGTCACTGAGGTTGATCCAGCAAAACTCAAAATCTACGATATATTCATCTTTGGTAGCCCAACCCATGCCTGGAATATGTCGGGAGGAATGAAGAAAGTCTTCAACAAGCTCAAAGGCCACTCATTTGAAGGGAAAAAAGCTACAGCCTTTGACACCAAACTCAATACGCGATTCGCTGGAAATGCCGCGACGAAGATTCAAAGCAAGTTGAAGAAACTTGGTTTTAGCATCGCGATGAAACCGGTCCACTTCTTCGTAATTGGGCGTGAAGGTCCACTAGCAGATGGGGAGATGGAAAAAGTCAAAGCATTCTCGACTCTGAAATAATTTTGTAATGTAACCCTTAAGGAGAAGCAATCCCTGGAACTTTTGGAAAAGGTACTGCCTCCCAAATGGTTTTCAAACCACAAATCCATCTCGTTAATCTTTCAACACCAATCCCAAATCCAACTGAATGAGGAACGCCTTCTTTAAGCATTTGTAGATACCAACTGTATTCATCGGGGTCAACACCAGTTAGTTTCATTCTCTTCAATACCCCCTCGTAGGTATGTTCTCTTTCCCCTCCGGATATGGCTTCACCGAAACCTTCAGGATAGAGCATATCGAAATCCCTCAGTATTCCAGGTCTATTTGGATCTTCTCTATCATAGAAGCCCCTGGACGTCAGTGGATAATCGTAGACAAAGAAGGGCGTCTCATGCCAAGTAGATAAGGCTACTTCTGCATCCCAAGGAATCTCCTCCACATAACTCATCGTATATCCTTTCGATCTTAACAACTCAACAGCTTCCTTATGAGTCAGTCTTTTGAAAGGACCACGCAACTCATTGAGCTCCCTTCCTAACCCTTTCAGCTCTTCGCTACAATTTCCTCTCACATCCCTTACAACTGATATTAACAGCTCTTCCGCCGTATTCATAGCATCGTCGTAACTCGCATATATCATCTCAAGGTCAATCTGTCTGAACTCGGCTAGATGTCTAGCGGTTTTTGTGCTTTCAGGGGGCTCTAAACGAATGTTTGGTGATAAAGCAAAGATCTTTTCGACTGATGAGATAATCATCTGTTTGTAGAGGATCATGCTGCTCATTATCTTGAAGGGGGCATCGTAGTACTGAATGGAAACTTGTTTTGCTCCCCTTATTCCAGGGTCAGTTGCTGGACCAATGATGGGGGCTAATATCTCTGTAAATCCCTCGTTTCTTAAGAACTCTCTAAGGGACGTGAGGATTTGGTCCTGAACTTTTAGGATCAGTTTCATCCTAGGGTGTCTAATAGCACGATATCGGAACCTCACGGATTCTAGCGAACTCAAATCTTCTTGTTTCATAAAGATTACTAAAAGTCTTACACCCTGAAAAAATTTTTGTATAAAATCCTGTAAAAAACACGAAAATACACAACATTTTTATTCCTATATCGTAAAAATTACACCATGGAACAATTAGATGATAGAGATAAAGAAATACTGAAGCTATTACAGAAAAACTGCAAAATAACTGCGAAGGAAATGGCCAAAGAAATTGATAGTCCCATAACCACGATCTACTCAAAGATAAAAAGAATGGAAGAAATTGGCCTAATAAAACAATACAAGGCTATCTTGGATTCAAAGAAGCTTGACAAAGGAACAACAGCTTTCATTCTAGCATCATTCACCTACCGACTGGGAGGCAAAGAAAAACCATTATCGCAGAGAGACGTAGCAAAACAAATTGCTACATTCCCAGAAGTACAAGAAGTACACATAATCACAGGAGGTTGGGACATTCTGATCAAAGTGAAGGCTGACCATGTTGACACTCTCGGAAAACTTGTGATGGACAAATTACGGATGGTTGAAGGAGTAGAAAACACATTGAGTTGCATAGTATATGAAACAGTGAAAGAAACTACTGATGTACTCATGTGAAAATAATGCAGCCTCAATGAAAATGCAATGGTTCCTGTAGTAGAGAGTGACAACTAGCTTTGGATTCTTTGATCGTTTGCTACTTGTTAGGAATACATGAGTATTGCTTTGTTAAGGAGCTAGTGAAAGATATTTTCTCCTTAGACGAGTAGAACTTGAGCTCCTTTACTTCATTAATACTGGTTTCAGATGGAAAACGCACTAGGCTAGATGTGTCTTCAGATAAACCTATTAGTTTACAAA
>JABXGY010000322.1 GCA_016550395.1 archaeon
AGAATACGAGTTACCAAGAAAATACATTGAAGAACAATATTCAGGACCAATGTTTTCTCAGATAAGTAGTAATATCGATTTATTGGTAACGCCGAATCATAATATGTTCATTGGGTGGCGAGGAAAACAAAACTATAAACAGGTAATAAGGTGGGGCTTTAGAACTCCAATGGAAATGCCTAGGTATGTAAAATATAAAAGAAACGCTGGGTGGGATGGTGAAGAAAAAGAATGGTTCGTTCTACCCTCAACAGTGATGAAGAAAATTGTAAGTACTAATATCACAGCCAGAGATAAAAAAGGAAGAATCGTTGAATGTGAACATAAATTCAAAAGCTATGTTGAGCAAGAAAAGAGAATTCCGATGGATGATTGGTTGAGGTTCTTTGGGATATGGCTCGCCGAAGGATGTACATCAGGAAAATACAAAGTGATAATCACTCAATCAGATTTAGAAAAAAGAGAGAAAATTAAGAGATGGTTGAAAAAATTACCATTTGAGTTTAAGGATTATGGTGTGAATCTCACATGTAATAGTAAACAACTTTTTTCTTATCTTGAGCAATTTCAGAAGAGTAAAGACAAGTTTATTCCAAGAGATCTATTGAACTTATCATCAAGACAATTAAGAATCCTATTTGAATCTATGATGCTAGGTGATGGCTGGAGGGGGAGAAGCTATGGTACTTCTTCTAAGGATTTGGCTGATGGGTTTCAAGAGCTTGTATTAAAGATGGGCTATGCATCAACGATATCAAATTCAAAAGATTTCTACAACATTTATGTTTCATATCAGATGTTAGAACCAATGCAGAATAAGGGAAATGATCACCGGTCATGGATTGATTATGAAGGAAAAGTTTACTGCGTAGAAGTTCCGAATCACCTCCTTTATGTTCGCCGAAATGGCAAGGCGTGCTGGTCAGGAAACAGTATTACTGCTTTAGGTCGTTATGCGATTACCAAGACGATTGAAAAAGCAGAAGAAATTGGCGTAATTGTATTGTATGGTGATACTGATAGTTTGTTTCTGGAGAATCCTGCAGAAGATCAATTGCGGCAATTAATTGAATACAGTGAGCAAGAACTGCGAGTCGAATTGGATGTGGAGAAGGAGTATCGCTATGTCGCCCTTTCCAGTCGTAAAAAGAACTACCTTGGCGTGTCCAAGGATGGTCAAGTCGATATCAAGGGACTCACCGGGAAGAAACGTAATACTCCTGCCTTCCTCCAAGAGGCCTTCATGCAAATGATAGATATTCTCAGGCAAGTCCGTGACTCTGATGGTTTTTCTTTAGCGAAAGAACAAATCCTCAAGCTTGCCCGTGAAAAATTAACTATGTTAGAACGTCGGGAATTTGAAGTAGAAGAGTTGGCGATTCGTGTGCAATTAACGAAGAATCCCGAAGCCTATGTAAAAACTACTCCTCAACATGTGAAGGCTGCACGGCAACTGCAGGAGGCGGGACGGGAAGTTACTGCTGGTGACATCATTGCTTTCGTTAAAACGACTGGAGGGGTAAAGCCCATCGAACAGGCTACGGTACAAGATATCGATATCGCAAAATACAAGGATCTTGTGAAAAGTACGTTTGAACAAGTTTTGGACGCCTTAGGTATTGAATGGTTAGACACTATTGGAATGCGTAGACTAGACACTTTCTTTGGCTAATGACCTCAATGACAAATCGCAGTTTTTTCAAATACAATCCGCTCTGACGAAGTTATTATTTTCACTTAACGATTAGAAACATCAAAATATGCCATAGCAACGTTTATTGAGCCTTTTATCTAATGTGTTGGGTAGTTACTCTAGTAGGTGGAAATTGTGGAGATCCGGGACCTGCTTACGCGGGGAGTCACTCTCATTGTGGATCCTCGTGGGTTGAAAACCAGTTTAGATGATTTCTTCGCCAGTTATGGCGGATATCTAGAATATGTTGTTGCTGTAGCCAAAGATCCCTCTGGACGTGTCTTTTATTCTAGTAAAGTAGCACCTGCTGATGAAGAATATCCAACCTTTTTCAGTGAAGCCCTTGATACAACCGAGGCGGTTGGAATTCGCTCTGGTGCATATGTCAACGTTTTTGCAGACGCATTCTTTGCGGCTGATCAAGAATTTAAAACATACACAGCTGATGGTCAATCATTAGGAGTACTCGTTTGTCCAAATAAATCTGGTTTTATTCAGCACATGATTACCGTTGTCAAAGAAGTTGCTGAAACACCTATTCAAACTCTGTTTCTTGCCAATCTTGGCTATCCTCATGCCAGTTATTGTTACTGCAATGATTGCCGGGAAGAATTTACGAAATACGCAGACCTTCGGCACACCTTTCAAATTGCTGATCCTGCAGCTAATCCCGCCTTGTTCAATCAATGGATTGAGTGGCGGGTTGGAAAGATGACAAATATCGTACAACAACTAGTTAACGCGGCTAAAGAAGTTAAACCCGATCTAAAGCTGTTTCTGACTTATCCCATCGATTTAGAAAGTGGCTACGTTACCGGAACTAGAACGAATTTAGGCTTAGATCTTGAAGCTCTTGCACAAATGAGCAAGAATTTAGCTATCGAAATATTCCCATGGACCCCGATTCTCCCTGATCCAGGAACTAATGATTTCTCTAATTTCATCGAGAATCTCACTTTCGTTGGTGGACTCAAGAAAACAGGGGTAGATTTAGCGATGACTCATTGGATTCTTGAAGATGAAGCCGAATATAATCGCGCTAAAGCTCTTGCTGACGCCACAGAAATCGATCATATCTATTCGATGCTAGGCTATCCAGCTAATTATCAAACCATACGTGAAATTCGTCTCGGTTTGGGTCATTAAATGCTCGTTTCGTAAACCATGCCATTAAAACTTATACCGATATTGTGGATTTGGAATCGACTTGAATGAAACCGAAAATATTCAGCGGCTTGAAGAACTCTACCGACAACTCATGGGTTCTGATATTGCTACGCAAGAAGAAGTTAAAGCCAAGGCTGAAATTATCTCCTTAATTCCACAACTAAAAGCCATTATCTTAGCTCAAGAGACC
>JABXGY010000323.1 GCA_016550395.1 archaeon
GGACGGGCTTCGAACCCGCGACCTCTCGGTTATCAGCCGAGTGCCCTACCAGGCTAGGCCACCGACCCACAGGTTGTTTGGGATTGCGCATAGTGTTTTCGTTTATATGGGTTTTGCCGATGCATTGATGGGTGGGAGATGGTGGAGTGGCCGGGATTTGAACCCGGGGCCTCGTGTGTGCGAGACACGCGATCTACCACTGATCTACCACCCCACTGGATTCGGGATTATTTTGGTGGGAGTATTTGTGTGTTACCCTTTGTGGTGAATTTGAGCGTTTCGATGTTGTGCATTAATTTAAGATCCTCGGCGTAGGGTTTGAGTGCTTTTGTGGTTGATGTTGTTGAGATAGAAGCACGGAGGCTCATTTTGTGCTCCTTTTTGTGCTTCCAAAGGTCGGTGTTAAATTGGATTAGAGCTTCGGTGGGATGATCTGTTTCAATGCCATCAACTGGTTCAGGGAAATATTGTTTGTGAATGGATGTGTTCGGGTCGTAGAGGGTTCGATGGATTTTCTCGGTGATAAAGGGGCAAATAGGTGCGAGGAGTTTCATGATAGCATGAAGAACTGTATGTAGCGTGTGCCAAGCAGCATTACGTTCCGGTTCGTTTTGATCAGAGTAGGCGCGTCCTTTGACGAGTTCGAGATAATGACTGGCAAACAGGTCCCAGGTGAAGGTGCGGAGTTCACGTGCGGGACCTATGAAATCAAGTTTGTCGTATCCTGCCTTTGCACGGTGGATAAGATTGTTGAGTTCGGAGAGAATCCAGTGATCAGCTGGTTGGAGTTTGAATTCCTCGGCATTGGGTTGCGGGAAACCGGATATAAAGCGGGAGATGTTCCAGAGTTTTGTAAGAAATCGATGGGCTCCTGCAAGGCGACCTTCACTGAATCGAAAGTCTGAACCCAAGGAGGCTTCAAGGGCCCCCCAAAGACGTAGAGCATCAGTGCCATATTGGTCGAATAAGGGGGTGGGATCGATAATGTTTCCACGGGATTTGCTCATACGTTCCCCGTGTTCATCCAGGCCCATACCACTGATCCAGACATTTTTGAAAGCGGGAGCTTTGAAGAGCTGGTAAACGCGTAAGATTGAGTAATACAACCAAGTGCGAACAATATCCTTTCCCTGCGGACGAATGCTAGATGGAAAGAGACGATGGAAGAGTTCCTCGTCTTTAGTATAAGAGATTACAATGAGGGAGCTAATGGATGAGTCCATCCAAGTGTCCATTGTTCGGGTTTCTCCTTCAAAATTTTCCGAAGCCCCACATTTAGGACACGCCTTGAATGGTGGAGGATTCTTCCAAGGTTGATAGTATGGACCAGGTGGAGGAATGATGGTCTCGTTACATTTTTTACAATACCAAAGCGGAATTTCGGTTCCATAGAATCGACGTCGGCTGATAGGCCAGTCTCGATTGACGCTGTTAATCCAATCGATGAGAATCTGTTTGTTTGCAATAGGGAAGAATGTCATTTCATCGATGATACTAAGAAGATCATCCAGGTATGGTGTTTGTTTAAGATAGTATTCTGGCATAGCAATAAATTCAATAGGATTACAACTCCGCCAACAGGTAGGGGTTCGATGAGAAGTGGTTTCTTGTTTGAGAATTAAGTTCTTCTTGTAGAGGTCATCAAGAATCGCTTTTCGTGCTTCTTTAATGGTCAAATCTTTGTAAGGTCCCGTTGCTTCTGTCATTTTCCCATCTGCGCCAATGGCTGTTATAGGTTGAAGTTGTAATTCACGAAAGAGTCTAACATCAGTATAGTCACCATAACTGCAAACCATGACAACTCCAGTACCGAATTCAATACGGGCTTCATGGTGTGGAATGATAGGAACTCGTTTATTGTATAACGGTGTAACCGCGGTTTTATTGTGAAGATGTTTGTATCGCTCATCATCGGGGTTAATGAGGACCGCAGCGCACGCTGAAAGGAGTTCAGGACGTGTAGTTGCAATAGGTAATTCTTCACCAGAATCCTCAACTGTGAATTTAAGAGTTGAAAGAGTGGTTTGAATATCCTTGTATTCAACTTCAGCATCTGCGATGGTAGTTCCGCATTCAGAGCACCAGTTATTGGGGCGATCATCAATATAGATGAGTCCACGTTTGTAGAGTTCGATGAATGTTCGCTGTGTCACTGCACGATAATCAGGATGATCAGTACGATACATCTCATCGTGTTTGAAGGAGTTACAACTTAAACCCAAGCGCTGTGCCATTGCAACGATGAGTTTCTCATTGCGGTCCAGAAACTCAGCACACTTATCCAAGAAATCTTGTCGAGGGATATCATGCATACTGATGTTGTACGCTCTTTCCACCTGAACCTCGATAGGTAATCCGTTTCGGTCTAATCCCATGGGGAAAATGACCTCATAACCTTCCATGCGTTTAGTTCTGGCGATCATATCAATTTGGGCATAGTGAATAGCCCCGCCAATATGCCAGGGTCCACTTAGGTAGGGAGGAGGAATATCTATTGAATATATGGGGTTCGGGGTTTCTCGTTGAAAAGCGTAAAGTTGCTCCTTGGTCCACAGATCAAGGATTTCCTCCTCGATTTTTGGTTGCCAGCGTTTTTCTTTTAATTGTGTAGTTTGCCCCATTATTAGAAGCCTCTTTTTCATTAACGGAGGTGTTTGTAAAAGGGTCTTAGTTGTGACTTGTTTTCTTTTTGTATTTGATTAGTGGACGGCATTCTTTCGCGTATTAAAAAGGCTTTCTCCAAGAATTTCTGACCTAAGTCTGTTCGGCCCATCGTAAAATCGCTGCAAAACCTCGAAATGCATTTAGTAATTGTTTTCCTTCCTCAGTCTCAGGTGAAATGATTTCCAGCGTAGACCCAGTTTCTTGTGCTAGTTCGTAAAACTCTTCTATGATGTCTTGGGCTTTATCAATTCCAAGGGACTGGTTATGACAGTTAGGACATTGTTGTTCTGCTAATTGATCTTCAAATTCGGAAATGGAATCAGGCTTTAAAGTTTTCTCGGAGCTATAACCACAAGAACTACAAGTAATGGTAGCACGTTCATAATCAATACCTTCAGAAATTAATATTATGTCAACAGCTCCTCGATCAAGAGCTTTTCGGACTTGTTTTTCTCCGTATGTTACACGGCCTGTATCTCGGGCGAGTTCACTGAGAAACCGTTGGACTAGGCGTTTTTCTTTAACAAGTCGTTGGTTTCGTAGGATATCCTCAGATTTTTCTACCAGTGCCCTAATACCCTCTTCTCCAGCATATGCTGTATCGAGAACAGCCAGGATTTTATCTTTGAGGGGGCTAGTGAGATAACCTTTCTCAGCAAAAACGGCTTTGGTAAATCCTGGTCCTCCGATTATTATTCCATTTAAATCTGGAATTTCCTCAAACAGTTCTCGAGTTAATTCGCTTGATTTGGTGAGAAATTCATGAGCAGCTTGTTCGATTAGCCGTTCAAATCGTCTCTGGCTTTGCCCTCCTGCTCGGTGTTTACCCATAATTCCTGATTTGAGTGTTTTCATTATATGTAAATTGGTTCCTTTGAGGAGGGCCCATGCTGATTGACTACGATCGATTGAAATTAGTCCATAACTGCTTTTAGGGCTTAACATTTCACGGAGGGGATCAAGCCAGAACTCAGAAGCACACTGGTAAATATATACGTTGACCGGCTCAGGTGGTTCAATGAGGTAAATTTCCATTTTTTCGCTACCTGGCGCCCCTTTAGGAATTGCACCAGCAAATACTGCAAGTCCATTTGGAGGTGGTTTGGGAATGTTTCTTAATCGCTGAATGACGGTTTGGATGGCGTCCATTACATTTTTTCTTGTCGATTTCGATTTAATGTTGGTTGCGGTGCCGTATTCAGTGCGTAGTGTTCCAATGACGTCACTCATTTGCCGTTCTGAAGGAATATATAGAGTGATTAATTCCGTGTGTAATCCTTTTTTTCGCGATAAAGTGTCCACTACCTTCTTGAGTTTGAACCGCTGATACGATTCACTAGTAGTAGACATAGTGTACAACCCTTTTTATCGCGTAAAACGATATGAATAGGTCATTGACTGCGAGCAGCAACACATTAAAGGTAATCATAAACTTTTCGAACTAAAGAGGCATCTCTATGAAGCTTGTTCTAAAAATTGGTGGGTCCCTGCTTTTTAGCAAAAACCAAGAATTCAATATATATCGATTTAAGAAATTTGCAGAAGTCATTCGGAAACTGAGAAATCAAAATCATGATCTAGTCTTAGTGGTTGGCGGCGGGGTATTGGCAAAAGCTTTGGTTAAAATGGGAAAAATGTTAGAAGCTGAACATGATGCCCTAGATCGCCTGGGGATTGCAGCAACATGGGTTTGTGCACAGCTTATGATTGCTGCTTTGGGTGACATAGCTTATCCTATCCCGATCATGACTGAGCAGCAGCTGACAAGTCTTAAGGAAACTGAAAAACTCCTTGTACTTGGAGGGTTGCATCCTGGGCAATCAACCAATGCTGTTGCCACTTGTGCAGCAGAGCTGACTAATTCAACAATTTTAATCAATGCCACGGACGTAGAAGGTGTCTATAATGGGGACCCCAAGAGGTCCACGAAAGTAAAACTTCTTCCAGAATTGACGATCGAGCAGTTACAAGAAATTGTAAGCTCATTAGAAACTGAACC
>JABXGY010000324.1 GCA_016550395.1 archaeon
CGATATCAGTGAAATTTTGGATGAATCGCACATCAAACCCTTTGTATTCCAGATACCGACGAATAACATCAAAAGCTACGATGGACCGTGCATGTCCTAAATGGCTTGAATCATACACCGTTGGTCCACACACATACATCCGCACTTGGCCCTCATGAAGCGGTTTAAATGGCTCCTTCTTCCGGGAGAGCGTATTGTACAGTTCCAGCATTACAATTCCCGCCCCAATCACCTGTGAGTCGTCTATAAAAGTGCAATCATTTCTTCGAATCAACTCTTATGTTTTGCACGGTATTTCCCAGCTGCATCAAGAACGGTCTGTGCTAATCGTTTTTTTCGATCAAGATTGCTCATCAACGTTTGTTCAACACTAACTGTTATTCCCATCTTCTCTATACTCGAGGCTAGCTTTTTGTCCTTTTTATCGATAACCATTACATCCAGGAATGCTTGATAAAGCTCTGCCACTCCCTTCGCAGATACCTCAACTCCCTTGCCCTCCATCAACTTATCGGCAGGTCCCTTTACAGGTTTTCCCCCGATAATCGGTGAAATCGCCACGCATGGAGCTTCAGCATCAATCACAGCCTGCCGGATGCCTGGGACTGCGAGTATTGGTCCAATACTCACAATGGGATTACTGGGACAAATGATAAGGGTCTGAGCCTGTTGGATCGCTTCAAGAATTCCTGGACTTGGATTTGCTCTGTCAACTCCGTCAAAGATGACATCTTCAACTATGTCCTGTGCCTGACGTCTTACTAAATACTCTTCAAAATGTTGTATTCCCACATCGGTAACAATTCGTGTGGGAACCCACTGATCTGTCATTGGCAATAATCGGCATTGTACTCCCAAGAACTGACTTATCACGCGTGTTGCCTTCGAAAGTGTCCATCCCTGTTGCAACATCGCCGTTCGAGCAATATGAGTGCCTAAATCACGGTCTCCCAATTGGAACCACGTCTCAAATCCCAACTGCTGTAACATGTCAAGGCAATGAAAACTATCATCTTTTATCCCCCACCCTTTCTCAGGATTTACAATACCAGCTAAAGTGTAGGTAACGATGTCTAAATCCGGAGAGATATACAACCCCATAAAATTGGCCATGTCATCCCCCGTGTTAATAATAACCGTCAGCTCTTCAGGGGGCATCACTTGAACCAACCCCTCAAGAAACCGAGCTGCACCTACGCCACCGGCCAACGCAACAACTGACATAATTCAAACCACCATCTAACTAACTCAAACAGTTACCTCATCATGTTATTCATAAAAGGTAACGACGTCCTTCACTTGGACCCTTTTCGGTGCCTTAGGAGCCTCATCCGGAACACCAATTGTAATCAGAGCTTGCGGAAGCAAGTCTTCTGATAATCCAAGGGTCTTTTGCACCTCCTTTTGACAAAATAAAGGGGCGCAAAACCAACAAGCCGACAAGCCCTCAGCGTGAACCATCAATAAGATATTCTGAATCGCCGCAGCAATACTTTGGATACCCATTATGTACTCAATGTCTTGTCGCTTTTTATCAGGATATGTATCCATCTCTTTAATCGTGAGACAAATTAGTAACAGTATAGGGGCGTGCGTGAATCGTTCAATTGATGTACTAACCAATGTCTCAATGGTATCTGCATCTTCCCCGTCACTTCTTAAATCCTGACGATATTTTGTACCCATAGCTTTTGCCAACCGTTCTTTCATCGTCGGAGAAGATATTACACAGAATCGCCATGGCTGAGCATTATGAGCTGAAGGAGCCCAGACACCTGCATCCAAAATTCGAAAAATTTGTTCATCTGAGACGATGTCTTCCCGAAATTTTCGAATAGACCGTCGACTCCTAATGACATCTTTGAGATCATACATAATCATCCAATCCTGCTGCGAAGCTATATTCTACCTTCGCCTCACTCTCCCTTATAGAATACGCTTACAAGCTTTGTTTAGAATTCAAGCATTTTTGCTGCATCCACTATCTAGACAAATACTTAAGAACGCGTATTTCGCGGCTCTAGGTAGACTCACGGAAGGAGCATCTCCTTCACGAAGTCTGGTGGATAACACCATTGCGGCTGCAATTGAAAAATGCGCTAATTTAAGGTGGCTATTATGAGGCTTAGACGCTTCTTTGGA
>JABXGY010000325.1 GCA_016550395.1 archaeon
TACAGCTGCTCAAGAAATCCATCGGGATATCACGACTTTTAGAGAACAACGACAATTGGTCGAAACTCAACTTATTGCTGAGGTTGATCGGGCAAAGGAGTTGAGTAATTTAAAGGATATCGAGGAAGCTATCCGCGTTGTGATTGAAATCGTTGACGAGTTGACCAACCGTATCAACTTAGACAAAGTTATCGAGGCCGTAAAAGCCTTAGAAACCTCAAATAAGGGAGAAAAATAATTAGGTGATGCACTATGACTGAGCAACCACCCCAACCCCCAGCCCCCCCTGGACCTCCACCTGCTGCTCCGGCTTCAGGGGATGCTGCGTTAATTCCTTTTGTCACCCAAGCATTTACCAACTTGTTTAACCGGCTAGAAGCGCTCACACAAGAAGTATCCACATTACGAGAGACGATTACTCAGATTGATCAACTAGTAAAAGGGCGATTGGAAACTATTGAGCCCCAATTTCAAGAGCTCCTGTCGAATTTACGAGAACAACGACGCAGTAGTGTAACCCATTATTCACAGCTTGCAGCCACGATTGCACAAGGTTTTGAATCGCTAGGTGATCTTCGTACTTCATCTGCAGACGCTCAGACGTTAGAATTACTAAGAGAAACTCTACAGGCAGCCCAAGATGCATTATATTGTTTACGAATGGAACGACTCATTAGACGTTACCTGGAGCTTCAAAAGAAATAACTCTCTGCTCCTTCGGAATCAAGATGTATTCTGGATTACAAAACCCCTAAACTTTACCTGGCTTCTTTTTCAAACCATATTTTTCTCGCATTCGTTCCCGCCAGGGCTGGTCTGTTCCATGAGCCTCAGGCATTGCATCAGCTGAAGCAGTCGTAGGTTCACTTGCCGCGGGTTCAGGCGCTACCGCTACAGGAGGTGATTTTTTGGAGGTTTGAGCTGCAGGAGCATCGACGCTCGATGGAGTACTAACTCTTGAACGGCGTGAAAAACTACCTCCTGATTCAAGACGAGATAAAACCTCACTGACAGAAAACATCTGCATCCGCTTATCTAACTCGCTGATTGCCCGAAGCATCATCCGGTTAAGTTCTTGAGGTTCTGATTTACTCAATTCAGTCAATTTTTTACTGAGAGAATCAATTCGGTTATTCAAGTTTGCAATATTATCCTTTAGAACCCCAACGGCATCTAATTGACGGCGTATGCTTTCTAGATCCTTTGAGATATGCTGTTCAACCTCGTTAATTCGCGTAAGTGATTTTTCGAGGATTTCAGTCATTTGCCGAAAAATATCATTAATATTAGCGTCTTTTTGTGCTGTCATCTCTTTTCATAGGTTTCTTCTAACAAAGACTTTTATTCCTTCCTATTTGCAGGGGTTCAGGTGTGTCATTTACTGTGAATACCTCAGTGACTATTTTCCATTCCCAATGCCAAAAACTGGGACGCCATCTTCAAAAAATAAATCCACATGTAGAGGATTTTCTGAACCCACACTTATTTCCTCCAAAAAATACTCAGACCGAAGATACGGCAAGATTCTTTTTCTTCATCACAGCAATAGACCATCGAACTAGCCCCGTGGGGCAGAGTTTTGAAGGAAAGGTTGATGGCAACTACTTCCAAGGCGCAGATCTCCTTTGGCATCTAAGTGTGAAACGTTTCCTTCGGAATCCCCAGCTATTCCATCCAGCGAAAATGGCAAAAATCACTGAAAAGCAAATTATAACCTGGTATACCGTGCATTCACCGTCCCGTGTAATAATTGCCAACCCTGGTGAACGGGCTAAACTACTACGGAACTGCGGGCAGGTGCTCTTAGACAAGTATGAAGGATCAGTACTCACCCTACTTAATTCTGCCAATCACCGCATCTCATCTGATCCAGAGAATGTCGAAATTGGACTTTTGTCGCTTCTATCGCAATTCAAAGCTTATGAAGACCCCGTAAACAAGAAGAGTTTCCTATTTCTCAAGTTTCTTCTTCGGCGGAACCTGTGGACACATAAAGATACTGATCAATTACGGATTCCAGTTGATAATCATCTCACTCGAATCGCTTTACGAACAGGTATTGTTAATCCCTCTGCAAAGCTTACTAAAGCTCTTCAACAGCGACATCCAATCAGCTTAGCGAAGGATGTTGAGCTACGTGAACGAATTGGCGACGCGTATTCACTAGTAAGTAAATATTCGAGTCGGTCTGTTTTAGAGCTTGATGACTTTTTCTGGCATTTTGGGCGAAATTGTTGTTTACTTGACTCACCAGTTTGTGTGACCGGTTGCACTTCGAATTGCTATGTTGAAATTCACTTATTGAGTATATCGTGCCAAAACAGGTGCCCTCTGGCGTCTATATGCTATGCTTATGCTGACGATGCTAAACGATCCCTCGTTGAACCTAAAGTTAAAACCTGGTATTATTAGTCCTGACAGTTATGCCTTAGGACGATACATATATTTTCCAACAAAACTTTCCCGGCTCATCATTGTCGGCAAAGTCCACCCTACAAGAGTGCCATTCGGGGTTTCCCGAAGCACTGGTTCCGGTGCTCCAGAGGGTACATCCACATATTCAAAATTTGGTGGAATGAGATCCTGTAATTCTGGGTCATGTAGGCTGGTCTCTCCTTCGTTTACGAAGGTCACGGTTACCAATAATTCACCCTCTTTATCGGTGGGAGCAACTGTTCGTGTTTTTCGTAACTTTCGAGTAACTGATCGCACTTTGATAACTGGAGCCATTGATTCAGGAATCTCCACTAAAGCCTGTGGTCCAGGTGGAAAGGTATTCGCTTTTATGGTCGCAGGAAGCTGATATTCATAATTAGGTTTAGGCGCTCGAGCTACGGTCATATAACTAGCTGTTACCGTATCACCCGGTTTAATCGGTGAATGATTCTCAATTAAATCGTGCAACTGAATCATGAGGGTGTGTGGAATCTTTAAGTCGCGATCCTCAGGTCTAATATTGACTTTCAAACTCCGTGTGATAGGTTTATCTCCGACTCTAACTCGAATTTGAGTGTCCTCCGGAGCTTCAAATCCTGGAGGAAGTGGGTCAATGAAGACTATTTCATCACATTCAGTCGTTCCTGTGTTCTTGGCTTGAAGTGTGACAGCGATGGGTGCGGGTTCCCAGGCTAAGAGCTCTAATGGCTCTACTCGTTTGTTTCCTTCAACTCGGAGCACAGAAAAGATAATTTCAGCCTTTTCAATTGAACCAACAATTTCTTGAATAATCGGTGCTTCCACGGATGATAACGTAATGATATCAAATTCAGGCTGTTCAGCACTAACTTCGAATTCGTGACCCCAGACCTCTCCCGATTCCAAACGATGATTTGGTGAGCCTTCAAAAATTAATTCGTTATCAGGTGCCGTGAGAACTATCTGCACCCGTTCTAGGCGAAGAGGAAATTCACTGGAATTGGTAAGTGAAGCTTTACATCGCCAAACACCCGTCCGCATTGTATGTTCTTCCCGTTCAACACTAACCTCAGTTTCGGTTGAACCATGAAGCGTTGGAACAAGTGTGCTTCGAATTATTTCAGGAACCTTGTAATTGACATAGACCTTTCCACCTGATTTAGGTTCTGTATCTTCAGCAGTAATTGTAGCTCTGATTCGTTGAACGACCATTTGATCAGGAATGATTTCTTTAATTACCCAACTAACCTGACCAGTTTTTGAATCATACTCAACTTTTCCGACTTGAGGTTTTTGAATTTGAATATCTTTGAAAATAGGGGGTATCTCTTTAGAGACCACGACTTCTTGAATAGTCGCGCCTGAATGGTTTCGAAGGTTCAGACTGATTTCAACGGGCATGTCATACTCAAACACAAGGGCATTATTAATTCCAACGCGTTCATAGAACGTGTCTATTGTCTCAGTAAGAAGAAGCATAGGGGTTTCGATTTCCTTTACGATGAAGTCTTTTTCCCATTCATTCATTGGATCTAATCGACCAATATCAAGAGAGTCAGTACCCAGTGTTGTTCGATTCTGTCGATTCAATTCAAGCTCTGCATCCCACACGGCAAATTTTCGTGAATTGTTTTTCACAACCATCTTTCCACGAGGGTCAAAGCGTGTAATTGTATTATCTGAATTTAACAACGTGTGTTCATGTTCCTTAATCGAAATTGTTAACCCTGCTGGAGGATGTGCCGAAGCCACAGTCCATCACACCTCGCTTACCACTAGATACCTGTACGTTGATTTAATGTCTTTCGTGAAGCCTTTTTCTGATGTACTGAACTATGGTCAAATCGAAAGAAACGCTAATTTGAAGATATCATTATATTTCCGATGTAGAACTCCCTCTGCTTTGATTAAGGTTAGTTCACCCGTAGGATTCACTCTACACCCTTCCATTAGGTGACCACCAAGCATTTCACCATTCACGCCTGAGAGTATGATATGGGCATGAACGATTGGTTCATTATCTAAAATTGCTACATTTCCTGTGCAATTGAGAATTTCAAGAGCTGGAGAAGACTGCTTGCTTGGTTCCCACACGTGTGTGGTGTAAGCCTTCTCCTGCGGGATATAAAATCCATATTGTACTTTATCAACTGCTCCTATGACCGTGAACATCCCCGCCTTAACATCATATTCAGTGACAACTTGTTTGATGCTAAGAAGAAGATCTTCCATGGCTTCAAACCTTGCTACAATAATCTCTTTAAGTGGTAACGAACAGGAACCCATCGTGAATTCCCCTAATAAGTGACTGTTCTATCAATGGGCTAAACCCTAAAAAGTGGGATGGTCCTTATTCGGTTCGGAAGCGATACTGCGTGTCACACGATCTCTCCTCATGGACAACCCCCTCTCAAAGAAAAACCCCTTCTCCGTCTAAAGCTAGTTTGAAAAAGAAACAATACACGTCATTGTTAACGCAACTTCTAAACCAAATCCAAGATCAACCCATTCGTCCTGATGACTACCCTAAAACACCACCCTCCAGTCCACCGAGTGTTCTCGTTAACATTGATTACCAAGGCGATGCAAGGGTAGCGAAAACAAAACTCTATGATGTCGAGAAAAGAGAGATTTACGAATGGTATGATACAACGGAGCATCATCCCTACTGTCTGACAGATTTAACACGTGAAGAACTCGCACAACGTCAAGAGGTTATTGGGCATTCAGGGTTTCTCAAGCTAGAAGAACTTTCAAAGTTTAACCTCCTGCTGGATAAAGAGCAGCAATACACCATGATTGTTGCTAAGGATCCGCTGGCAATTGGCGGTCGACCAGAGTCGATTCGAGAAAAGTTAGGTCGAGATCATAGTTGGGAAGCAGATATTCGATACACCCAATGTTACACCATGGATCGAGCGCTTACTCCTGGCTTACTCTATCGAGTTCAAAAAGGGGCACTCGTCCCAGTTCCAAAAGAATTCTCAGCTGAGGACGCTACGAAAATCCGTGATCTGTTCAAAGGAGAAGTGGAGCTAACAAAACTGATTGAAGAATATCTTCCACTCTTTCTCACCCAGGCCCCTAAATTCCCCAGACTTGCCCTCGACATTGAGGTTGAATCTGAGTTTATTGATCGGATACCTGATCCAGAGGAGGCCCCTCAACCAGTCATTTCTATCTCATTGGTTGATGATACAGGCACTGGCCGTGTCTTTATCCTACAGCGTGAGGGTATAGAGTTGGGTACACCAGATCTTCCTGATACGGTTCAAATCGAGGTCTTTGAAGATGAATCGAAACTCTTAGAAACTGTATTTCGTATACTCTGGCGAACCCCACTGTTACTTACATTTAACGGGGATAACTTTGACCTCCGGTATCTTTTCAACCGTTCTAAAAAACTCGGAATTCCTCCATCAAATAATCCTATTCGAATGCGAGGGGGCTTCCGAGGAAATCCTGAAGCCGAACTTGAGTATGGGGTGCATATCGACTTATACCGATTCTTCCACAATCGATCCATCCAAATCTATGCATTCAAAAATCGATATCGTGAAGTTCGGCTCGAAAACCTCAGCCAAGCATTACTCGGTGAAGGTAAAATCCAGTTATCTGAACCAATAAATGCAATCCCAACGAGTTTACTTGCGGAGTATAATTGGCAAGATGCCAACCTCACTATGCGACTGACCCAATTTGATAACGACCTAGTTATGAACTTAATTCTCCTTCTCATGCGCCTTTCACGCCAAGGCATGCACGATCTCACCCGTACAGCAGTATCCAACTGGATTCGAAGTCTTCTCTACTATGCCCATCGGCAACGTAACTTCTTAATTCCACGTCAAGACGAAATCGCCGCCTTCAAAGGTGAAGCCGTCACAGAAGCCATGATTAAAGGTAAAAAGTACATGGGTGCCATCGTTGTCGAACCCGAAGAGGGAGTCCACTTCGGCGTAACTGTTCTTGATTTCGCCAGTCTCTACCCTAGCATCATGAAAGCTTACAACCTGAGCTACGAAACCGTACGGTGTGACCATCCTGAATGCAAAGACAACACAGTTCCTGGAACACCACACTGGGTATGTACACTCCGCGAAGGACTTACCAGCCAAATTATTGGACTCATCCGAGACGTCCGTGTCGAACATTTCAAACCCCGTGCAACAGATAAGACACTTTCACCCCCACAACGTAGCTGGTTTAGCGTTGTCGAACAAGCTCTGAAAGTATTTCTCAATGCCAGTTACGGTGTTCTTGGGGCTTCTCACTTCCCCCTATATTGTGCTCCTGCAGCTGAGAGTATAACCGCTTTAGGTCGTTATGCGATTACCAAGACGATTGAAAAAGCCGAAGAAATTGGCGTAATTGTATTGTATGGCGATACTGATAGTTTGTTTCTGGAGAATCCTACAGAAGATCAATTGCGGCAATTAATTGAATACAGTGAGCAAGAACTGCGAGTCGAA
>JABXGY010000326.1 GCA_016550395.1 archaeon
CCCGGTTTATTGGGGGGTGATGTGGCTGATGCGGGTGAGCATGTCGACGTAGGATTTTTCCATGGTGGCGAGTCCGCCGGTGGGTCCGCCTTCGTCGATGACGATGTATTCGTTGGGGGAATGGGCGCGGGTGCCATGGCCGAGGCCTGCGGCGACGAAGGGGAGGTTGAAGGGTGGTTGGGCGAAGAGGGAGAAGGGGGCACTGCCTGCTAGGGTGGGCCACGTTTCGATGGGATAGCCGAATTCGTGGTAGGATTCGATGATGGCTTGGGCGAGGGGGTGGTTGACGCTTAGTTTAGCCCATCCGTATCCGCTTTCCATGGATCGGATTTTGACTTCTGAAAAGCCGTGTTTATCTAGATGGCGGCGAACCATTGGAAGGATGTCTTCGATTTTCATGTTGGGTACTAAGCGGACATCGACTTTGGCGGTGGCTTTCCAGGGTAGGACGGTTTTGGTGCCTGCTTCGATGTAACCAGACCAGATACCGTCAATATTCAGCTGTGGGTCAAAGAGGTACTTGGTTAACGCTTCGCGTCCATGAACATCGCCCATAAGGCGCTCAACTTTTAGAAGTTCCTTGAATGATGTTTCATCGAAGGTTTCAGCTAATTTATCAAGCGCTTTTTTGTCTTCATCTGAAATGGGAGCAACAGTATCATAGAAGTTATCGATTAATACGCGATTCCCATCCGGGGTTGTCATCGAGGCTAGGGCTTGGACGAGTCGCCAAGTGGGGCTGTCCATGACACATTTTAAACTACCATGAATATCAAATTCGGTAGGACCATATCCCCAAGTTTTTCCATCCACTTCTAATTCAAAATAAATAATCCCCTTCACGCCTAAGTAATTCTGGACTTTACCGGTCTGGTCCTGAGACATGAAAGGAAAGAAGACATAATCAGCGGTTTTAACCAGTTTCTCTTCTTTTTTCAGAAATTCTGGAAAGTTTCGGCTCCCCAGTTCTTCTTCGCCCTCTGCAACGAAAATAAGGTTCACGGGCAACTTTTCTCCCGCATCTTGAATAGCTCGACACGCATTGATGAAACCAACCATCGGTCCCTTGCTATTATAGGCTCCACGGGCCATGAGTACACGACCAAATGGCTTCAAGTCGACTAACTTAGCTTCCAAAGGAGGGACGGTCCAACCGGGGTCATCGATGGGCTGGGTATCATACATAAAATATGCTAAAACAGTCTTGTTCGCACCAACATCTAGTTCTCCTACAACCACGGGATTCCCTGCGGTTTCGACGAGTCTAGCTTGTTTACATCCTAACTCCTTGAAGTATTTTTGAACCAGCTCTGCACAGTCTCGAACACCAACATCTTGAGGTGAAATCGAAGGCTGTCGCACAAGCTTCTGAACCTTTGCGATGTGTTCATCAATATGCTCGTCAATATGAGAAAAAACAGATTTTAAATTCACGAGATTCTCCCTCAGTTAGTGAAGTAGTGGTTAGGTATCTACGCTCTTAGATAAATGCCTTTATACTCTGCAGAAAATCAATAATCAGCTAGTGCTTTACATATCACTCTAAAGTTCCCAGGACCGTTTCGATTGCCTTGAGCGTCACATCAAGATCATGCTGTGAGTGGGCGAATGAAAGGCCACCAAGGCCATGATATCCAAAAATACCTTCTTCCACGAGTAAGCTCTGAAATAAATCCGTTTTTGCCTTATCAAATGCATCTCCTAATTTTGTGACAGTTAGGGGACCTTCTTCAATTGGGCGATGGAGGCAATGAATAAAGATAATAGAACCCGTTCCCACCGCCATAGCATGGTCCTGGGGTAAGATTTCATTAATTTGGTGACAAAATCGTTCACCATTATTATTCAAGCTCTGATATTTCTCTTTGCTCGCTCGTAGAGTGTGTAAAGTGGCGATTCCAGCTACCATGCTTAAGGGATGACTCGAAAACGTGCCTCCACCCACCCATCGCCCACCTGGTACTCCTGGAGCTGCAAGCGCCATAACGTCCTCACGACCACCATAAACACCTAGGGGCATACCACTTGCTGTTATCTTCCCCAGAGTTATTAGATCTGGTTCAACATTAAAGACGAATGTACCGGCTACACCAAAGCATAATCGAAAACCTGTGATAATTTCATCAAAAATTAAAAGAATATCGCGCTTAGCAGTTTCTTCTCGAAGATAGGGAAGAAAGTCTGGTTCTGGTGGAATCCCACCAGCCGCTCCAATTACAGGTTCAACAATTACCGCTGCTAGCTTCGTCCCATGCTTTTTCATTAACACATCAATACTATCTCTGTCATTAAACTCAAAGGAGACCCCATTATAATACGGGCCATCATCAAAGGGATACCTAAGATAGTATCCAAGAGAATCATTCCCGCCATGCCATCCCCCCAAAACTTTTGCTACAAGAGGTTTACCCGTGAAAAGTCGGCATAAACGGACAGCATAACCTGTTGCTTCACTTCCGGTTGAACAGAACCGCATTCGTTTCAATTCGGGAATTGCTTCCTGAAGCATTTCACCAAAGACTACCTGATGCTCATTAAGGGCTCCCAGATGTGAACCCTTAGCCAGTTGATTACCAATGGCTTCTTTAATCCGTGGGTGATTATGACCAAGAATCATTGAGAAATGGGTCATCCAATAATCAATGTATTCATTACCATCTATGTCCCAGAGATGGCTGCCTTGACCTCGTTCCATGAAAGGGGGATACGCATGACAGCGATCAAGACCAAAGGTCCGTATGTTGTGGTTAATACCTCCAGGAAAAAGCTTGAGTGCTCGCGTCCAATATTTCTTAGATTGTACTGAAACTTGCTTGTATTTCTCAAGCATGGAAAGCCACCTATTACTACTTGGTGGCGTGAAGAGCTTTTAAGCCGATGGTTTCCAAATGCGTTCGGTATTGTGGGGACAAGGAATATCTTTCATGGTCAACAGACCAGGCTTTATTTCACTTATTAGAGGAATGAGGTTTAATAACATCCCAATAGTTGCATAATCCCCATGTACACCGCCTTCGATGCGTTGATGAATATCAGGATATCCATCAATCCGCACTTCATCGTAAGCAGGACTAGCATCAGCGTAGGCATTGAAATCTAATGTGATAAGTGTTTCACCAGCTTTTTGACCTATTGCACGGCTTTTTAATCCCCGAACCATACCCTTTCGAACAGTCGTGAAGGGTGTGACAATTTCTTGTGTGGCAATAACAGGTTGGGGAGGCAACTCTTCAACATGGTCAAGTTTCAAATCAAGAGCATCACCAATCATATGGATCGACTCTACAAGGCCAACATGACCAGTAATTGTGCCACTGGCAATTGCAGCCTTAAAATCGTCCACAGTCATACCAGTCCCAATTTTCTTTTGGAAAGCGGCACGCCGAGAACTTGAGTTCATATTTCGGGTCACTTGAATGCGATCCACGCGTTGCACTGGAGCTGTCAAAAATATTGGTAAGAGATCCATCAGATAGCCTGGATTAATACCAGTTCCCAGAATAGTTTTACTGGTTTTTACTCCATACTCATGCAGTTCCTTTGATAATTCAGGATGACGAATGTACGGATAGGATAATTCCTCGCAAAGTGATAATACGTCTATCCCAGCTGCAAGACAGGTCGTGATGGTTGGAGCACATTTTTCTAAGGATGATGAAGTCGCGACAAGGGCAACATCGGGTGGTTGGTTCTTGAAATGATCTAAAACGGCTTCTAGGTTATCACGAATAGGTGTTTGTGTATCAACTTTTAATTTCAAGAGATCTTCAACAAGGAGATTTTGTAACTCTGGGTTGATATCCACAACTCCTATTAGTTGTAGATTTTTTCGTTTAATTATTGCCTTAGCAATGTTCTGACCAAGAGTTCCAAATCCGATTTGAAGGACACGAAATGGCTCGGGCATATTGTAGGCATTCAAAATCCATGTAATAAAAGCTGTTCCATTGTTAGAATTGCAGTATTATTAGCCCAGTGTTAAAATCGACGTGGTTTTTTGGGATATGCCTGGAAGGGTGTTCGGGGTTCTAAACTAAGCCAATCGGTTTCCTGGTCTAGGCGTGAGAGCGATCGTAGGATATCAAAAGTAATCCAGCGAGTCGCTTCTGGATATCGTTGATATTCCCAGAGTCCATATGGACCTTGCAGGTCCTTGACAAACTTTACGTCCTCTGCAATACGTGCATCTTCTAAGCTTGCCCCAATTCGCCAAGACAAATCAAGGATTTGTGCCACATCATACCGTTTGAAGTATGTAAAACCACCACGTGAACGTTCTGTTCCAATAATACGTGCAACTTCGAATCCCAGTGTATGAGCCTGTCGGTGTTCATGCGCAAGCAGTTTATCTAATCCTCGACGGGCGGATTCACTCGTTCGACGACTTGGATGATGGGCCAACGCACTTACCGCAGCTGTTGTATTAGTTCGACAGCCAAATTTTGAATGCGCGAGTCGTCGGTACCCTGCAGCAAAGATGTATTTATCCTGGTGTCTCCCGGATGGCCAACCACCCTCAGCTAATTCTTCCTTTAGAAGCCATTCGTAAGCAGCTTCCGCTCGTTTATCTGTTGCATAACCAGCCAAGGCCAAACCTAATAGAGGTAACGCTGTCTGAATTGGCATTGCATGATATTTCACATCACCTGCACGTCCTCCATCTAGCACTGCACCTTGGGCTATTAAAGGAAAGGAACCATCTGCTTGTTGGTGAGAAAAAATAAATTCAGCACCTCTGTTAACAGCCGGATGATCTGGTCCCAATCCAAGATAACCTAATGCCATCAGGGTTTGACCTGTGAGTCGAATTCTCCCTAAGATTGAAGACCCCCCTTCTTCTCCGCGAAATGATCCGTCAGAATCCTGCAGAGCTAGAAACTTCTTAACTAAAGGATCATAACTCTGAAGTGTCTGTAATTCTTTAACCTCCTCATCGGTCTCAGGTCGGAGTAGGAGGTCTCGTAAAACGAGTACTCGTAAACTCGGGGAAGGGTCAGCTAATAAGAGAGGAGCCCAGGTCATGATTTCACCTCCATGACTTCCCGGAGATAGGGCGCCGTTGGGGTATCTTGAGTGATTATCTTCTCAGGCGTTCCTGTGGCAATCACTTTACCCCCATCTGGTCCTCCTATAGGTCCAAGTTCTATAATCCAATCACAAGTCGCCAACAAATGAGGATGATGTTCAACCACGACAACAGAGTGCCCAACATCAACTAAACGGTGTAATACACCAGCTAATCGTGCAACATCATCCATGTGAAGGCCCACTGTAGGTTCATCCAGGATATACATGGTTTGAGTTGAAGTTCTCTTGATAAGCTCTTTAGCAATTTTCAACCGTTGAACTTCTCCCCCAGAAAGAGTATACGCCCGTTGTTTCCACACCAGGTATCCTAATCCCACTTGTTGTACTATCTTCAAGGGTTCAGCAATTCGTTTTTCCTCTTTGAAAAGCTCATAGACTTCATCAAGAGTCATTCCATTGATTTCTGGTAATGAAACACCCTTGACACGGATTTCCCAAGCCTCAGGTCGATATCCCGTCCCCTTACAGGTTTCACATTCTACAAATTCGTTAGGTAAGAATCCCATATCGATTCGTAATATACCTCGTCCTTTGCATGCTGAACAGGGTTTGCTAAGATCCTTCTTACTCACACCTAAGGCTTCGGCATCATCACTATCTGAAAAAATCTGAACTAGGGGTTTTAGGAGACCAAGAAAACTAGCAGGACTTCGTATTCCTCGACGAGATTGATCTACAAGGAGCGTACGTTTTGGCTGGCTGGAGATCGAATCATATTCGCCTGCTTCAAGAGGCTCTCGTGCAAAAGATGATGAATGCACCTGCTTAACAAGAGCTCGACCAATAGTATCAATAAGCAATGTGCTTTTTCCAGACCCTGACACTCCACACACACCAGTTAAGGTACCTAAAGGAATTCTTACTTTTTCACCACGAAGATTATTAGCTCGAGCGCCATTGATCACCATCCAGTCTTGAGGTTGTCGACGTTGAGCTGTGGTCATCCACTCGTGCAACCCAACTTTTCGTGACAACTTTTTCTGTTGATCCGCTTGAAGCCATTTCCCTGTAATGGTTTGAGCTTTGATGATATCGGCTGGCTTTCCTTGTGCTACGAGTTTTCCACCATTTATTCCAGCACCTGGTCCTAGATCAAGCACGTAATCTGCTGCCCGAATTAGGAGTAGGTCATGTTCAACAACGATAACGGTGTTCCCCTCATCTCGTAGTTCTTGTAACGCCTGTAGGAGGGCTTCGAGTTCAGAGGGATGCATTCCTCGTGACGGCTCATCGACTAAAATTGTAAGGGATGTTAAACCATTTCCCAGTAAGCTAGCTAGTTGAATTCGCTGGGCTTCTCCAGCGGACAAAGTTCCGGTGGGACGATTCAAATGAAGATAGCCGATTCCTACCTGTCTTAGGAACCGTAATCGTTTACGAATTATCTGAAGGCTTGTTTCGAGTAAGGGAATATCAGTCGCTGGTAAAGGTATCCGTTTTATGAGTTTTTCTAACTCAATGAGGGGCATCTCACTTAATTCATGCATGTTTTTGTCCTGCAGAGTTACTGCTAAGAACTCTGGTCGAAGTCCAGCGCCCTGGCACTCAGGGCATTGAACTTGTTTCGTATAGGTACCATGGATATCCCAATCAAAAATCCAGCTGTCCTCTCGGTAGAAGCCCCTCCACGTCCAAGTCGTTTGTCGTTCTTTTCCCTTCCATTTTCCCGTTGATTTACTAATATAGGTAAATTTGTAGGTTCTACCATCCCCATAAAAGAACACATCTTGGGCTTTTTTGGACATTTTATTCCAAGGGGTTTTGAAAGGGTCAAATCCATACTGTTTGCCCAGTTCAGGAATAATGGGTTGGTCTTTACAGAGATATGTCTTGGGCCAATAACCAGGAGACCACATGGCTCCTGCACAGAGGGGTTTGTCAGGATGCACAATAAGCTTCTCGGGTTGAGGGAGATGTAAAACCCCTAGTCCATTACATTTCTCACATGAACTCGTCCAATGGGCAGAGGAGAAATGCTGAGGTTTAGCAAAGGGGGCTGTGAGGTCACATTCAAGACAGACCCATTTTGTTTTTCGCTGCATTTGCGATCCACAATTCAAGCACTTACGTTTACCAAGTGAAGCGAGTAAATTTGCTAAGTGGAAACTAATCTCTGTTAGGGCACCTACAGTATTTCGACGTGTAAATTGTGGGATGTGAGTCCATAAATGCGCTCGATGAGGTGCTACAGTGAGCGTGACTCCTAGACCTGTAATTGAATCAACTGGAGCTTCTGCGCTCTCTTTCACACCTTGTCTTTCATACATCGACAGGGTCTCTAAATACCGGCGCCGGGCCTCTGTCTGCAAGATGTCATTAATCAAACTCGATTTTCCTGAACCAGATACACCGGTTATAACAGTTAGTGAACCTTTCGGGATATCTACATCAATCCCTTGTAGGTTATTTGCCTGAGCATTTCGAATATTAATACTCGGAATCAATGGTGTTGCAACGTATTTCGAAGCCTTTTGGGGTTGAACTTTAAGTTCATCCTTTAATGCAGATCCAGTAACAGATGATTTTACTTCAAACAAGTTGTTAAGAGGACCCGCATAAAGGACTTGACCACCTGCGGGACCAGCACCTGGTCCAAGGTCAATAATCCAATCAGCAGCACGGATAAAGTCCGAGTTATGTTCAACAATAACGATAGTCGCACCATGACGAACTAATCGATCAAGAACAGTAAGCAACCCATCTAGATCTTGGGGGTGTAAACCTGTTGAGGGTTCATCAAGAATAATAATCTGATTTGTTAGTTTGTTCCGACCCAAGAATTTAGTTAATTTCACACGTTGTGCTTCGCCACCAGAAAGAGTTGGTGAGGGCTGACCAAGTTCTAGATAACCTAAACCCACATCATTTAATGCTTTCAGAATCCGCAAACCAGACTCACGTTTTATTTCAGAAAGATACTGCGATTTGTGAAATCGTTCCTCAATCTCAGCAATTGGCAGCCTATAGAAATCAGCAATGGATAATTTCTCTCCATCGAATTCAACTTGTGCGGATAACACTTCGTTATTGAATCGTTGTCCTTCACAATCCGAACAAGGAATCCAAATCGACGGTAAATACCGCATCTTCACCTCACTAGCACCAATTCCTTTGCACTTGGGGCAAGCACCCTCAGGTCGATTAAAAGAAAAGTGCGACTTAGATAACCCTGTGGCTTCCGCGTAAAGATCCCGAATTATCTCTGATAGCTTCGTATATGTTGCTGGGTTAGAACGCGGATTACGTCCTATAGGGCTTTGATCCACCATGACAGGTTTGATACTTGGACCTTCAATACTGTCACACCCTATTGGCTTCTTCTCCTTCAAGGAGGGCACCAGGACATGCTCAATGAGCGTACTTTTACCAGACCCAGAAACTCCTGTGATGACAGTTAATCGACCTATTGGAATTTCTACATCAATATTATGTAGGTTATGCTGATTTGCTTTTTTTACACTAATGAATTTATCAGGTGGGGGGCGAGATTCGAGAGTCATTACCCGGTCTCGAAGACTGAAATATCGTCCAGTTGCGGTTTCAGCCTTCCATAATTTCGCTGGTGAACCCGAAAAGATGACTTCGCCTCCTTGTTTGCCAGCACCGGGTCCCAGATCTATAGCATGATCCGCAGAGGCAGCAGCGAGCCGGTCATGTTCAACAAAAATCACTGGACCTGATAAATCTCGAAATGCAGGAAGGAACCGTGAAACATCTGCAGGATGCTGACCAATCGTTGGCTCATCGAGAACATGTAGGATATCCTCTAATCGGCTAGATAATGAAATCGCAAGTCTAACTCTTTGAGACTCGCCTCGAGATAAGGTGGGCGCCGACCGATTCAGAGTAATGTATCCAAGTCCCACTTGTTTAAGTGCGTCAAGACGTCGTTGAATCTCAAAGCTTAACCGATTCGCTGTGGAGGGAAGATTTACATTCAAAAACAGGTTATGGGCTTCATCAACAGAAAGACAAAGTAGTTCAGTGAACCGCATCCCCTCCCATCGCACAGATGAAGCCTGCGGATGCATTCCTGTATTATCACACCGCTTACACCCTTTCCCTTTACAATACGGGCATGTTTGATTGAAATGCGTTGGTTCCAAATCCCGGAATCCAGTAGCACAAACACTACAGATTTGTGTCGTTGCTAGAGTCACATCAAGATTTTGACCCCGAGCTCGAACAGCTCCCGCACCTAACGCTGTAGCCTGCCGAGTGAAATTTCTAATATCCTTTACAGACGTTGACTTGTCGATTTCCCCTATCTTAACTTCAATCGAATGAGCTTCAAGTGGATCAAGAGGATCACCATCCCACTCACCACCATCAATGATAAGCGAATTCTGGTCAAACTCGTCATTCAAAATCCTAAGGAGTGTTCTATGGCTTCCTTTCACCTTCCGCACCAAGGGTGCATATACTCGTACCAGTTTCTTTTTACCAAGAACGTTTAGTTGCCAAACGATTTCATCCTCGGATAACACACTCAAAGGTGTCCCACACTGCAAACAATGGCGTACTCCAAAATTCGAATATAAGAGACGAAAGAAAGGATGTAATCCAGATGCTGATGCAAGGATGGATGCCGGATTTCGATTTAAGAGGTTTTGACCAACTGCAATGGTAGGAACCATTCCAGTGATTGTTTCAACCTTCGCTTGGGCAAGACGTTGCCCACCACGACCATAAGAGAAGACATCTAAAAAGCGTCTATGAGCCTCATGATACAATGTATCAAAAACAAGAGAGGTTTTCCCTGATCCAGAGACACCTGTAACCACAGTAAGTCCGTCACCAAACTGAACATCTATGTCTTTGAGGTTGTGTTCCTTTGCACCCTTGACACGGATGTCCATGAGCATCTTCCCTGGATAGTATTATGCGGACTATAAATTTTTACAATTGTAAAAATTTTCTTTTGAACCTATAAAACCAAAGAGACCACTTTAAAAGTAATTGACGAATCTAGGGAAAACCTAAACAACATGAAAAGCAAGAAAAAACATAAAGGGATACTCATGGATTTACCTCTCTCCTCTGATAGTAAGAAGCTGCTACTTATGGGCAGTAAGGCGTTCGAAAACCGGAAATTACCAATTGAGGTGACACAGCGTATCGATACCGCAATAGGTCAGGGAATGATCATCATTGTGGGAGAAGCCCATGGAGCGCCACGACTCTACCAAGATTACCTGAACACAAAAGGCTATGAGAACGTCATTGTGGGCCATGCAAAGAGCCTGCGGTATAACGCGGGGAACTGGACTGCTATCCAGTACGGTCAGGATCTCAAGGAACGTGAACGCAACATGATTGAGGATTGCGATGAAGCCATCGTTATTTGGATGAATAAAAGCGGTGTGATTGCCCAGAATCTAGAGCGGTTGAAGAGATTGGGGAAACCAACTTTTCTTTACGAATGCTATAGCCATACTCACGAGGTAAGCGCTGGTCCTTTAGATCCCACCCGGATATATGATCAGTATTTTGACTGGAAATTACAAAAGAAAAAACCTTGATTATTAAGAAACTAAAGTCACACAACCTAATCGTTGAGGGAAACTTAACCTAATCGTTACTATGGGTATTCTTGGTTTATGTTTTAAATATCAATGCAGAAACGTCGTCGTTGGGGATATCATTATGTCCGAACATCTCTACATTCCAGTAGATCAACTAAATCCTGGTTTCCAGCAACTCATTCCTGGTGGAGCGAGCATTCTGTATACAACTCGCGCTGAAGTCCTGAAACGGGGCTTTGGTGCCCATAAGAAGAGTGGCTTTGTCGTCATAACTGATCAGGGAATCGCTTTTCACGCAGCCAAAACGGGGCTCTTTGATGTCAGTTTGGTTTCAATGGCTTCTGGTGCACTTGCAGGGTTCATTCCCTGGGCAAATATCCAAAAACTGGGTAACTATAAAGACAAAATCCAGGTAAAACACACACTCACTGATAATCCGAAGAAGAAACTTGAATGGTTCTTCAAATGTGAACGATGCAAAGATCAGGGTGAAGAGAAAAGGGAGTTCGAAGCTCGCAAAAAAGGCTTTGGTCCCTTCGTTGAAACTCTCTACAAACAGAACAAGTAATCAATCCGAATCGTGCTAGAGGACTAGAAGAATCGCTTCTAGCCTCTAACTTTTGTTTTTATTACAATATTTAATCAAGTTTCTTAGGCTTACGTTTGATAGCAATTAGTTTTTTTAAATCCTCGAAAGTGGTCAAATCCATCACTCTTATCCACAACCATTTACCATCATGCAACTTCTTGGTATTTTGGAATACGTCCAAAATGGCTGGTAAGAACTCAGACTCTTTGGCAGAAAACTTGTCAATCTCTTTCTTTCCATACACGATAAGGAAGCTGAAACTGTTTCTTTCAGGAAAGAGAGATACAATTGTGCGTCCACTCTTTCGATATCGGACCACCCACCCATACCTATCCCCATAATATATGGTTTCAGTCAACAGATCGTAACGAGTCTCCAAGTATTTTTTCAACTGCTTCCACGCTGTAATTGCATCCGTATCAGACATGAATGAAATGATGTCCCTTTCTGAGGGTTCTTGGGTCCTATCAAACATTCGTTGATGAGTCTCATGCTCTGTCATTGAATTCCCTGCCAGATTACCAAAATATATGATACTTATGATTTGAATTGATATACCAGAAAAGAAATCAATGTTTCATAAAATGGTTCCCTTCCGGGGCTAAGAGATTAAAAGATTCTATCTCTCGTATTAAAAGAATAGTTAGAATGGTAGTTTTGTGTGATAGTTGAAGATTATTCTCAGTTTGGTGCAACCGAGCGAACTGCTGGCGCATTACGCAATATTTTGGACCATCTAGGCGTTATCGCATCACATAGTGGTGAACCGTTCACGGAAGCTCTGCTCATGGGCATTGGTGGTGGGTTAGGTGCTGAATATGCGACCTGGGCCTTCAAAGGAATTGATCCATCACGCCCCCCGAAAAGCCAACTCTATCTCCGCTATCATCACGTCAAGAATTACATCGAGAAAAAAGAAGAGACATTATTACAGAAAATAGCTACTCGGATTGGCACTCCTCTCACAGTGAAAGAAACAACGAGTCGGGAACGGGCAGACCAATTTCTCCACCAATCACTCCAATCAGGCAACCCAGTGATGGTCCAACTTTCTATTTGGCATTCAATTTATTCCCGTCAAGAAGTGAATTACCGCTACCATAATAACCGTAAATTCTATCCACCATTACTATACGACGAATATGTCTCGTTTCTTCCTTACTATTCACTCCCATATCCATGGATCTCAGGACATTTTGCTACCGTTTACGGAATTGACGAGGATAGCAATCAAGTCTATCTGACCGACTACAGTAACCGACCTCACACCCTCAGTCTCCACCAATTCACCGATTCACGGAGTATCATTAAAGGTTGGAAAAATGCCGCATATACCATTACTGTCCCACAAACGAAACCAAACCTAGTGAAAGCTATTCGTCTTGGTATCCACGACTCCACCGAGAGCCTTCTTCATGAAAAAACTGTCATCTCTGGCGCCCACCTTCGCGTTGAAGCTTGGAAGGCCATGGCAACCATGATTGGTGATTTTGATGGAAAACGCGGGTGGCTCGCCCTCTTCAAAGAACCCTGGCAACTCTACGATACTCTCACTCGTCTCCATGCTCAAATCGCCTTCCATAATAGTGACGGCGGCGCACTCCGCTCCTCCTACGCTGATTTCTTAGAAGAAGCAAGCAATATCCTGAAGAAACCCACTCTCAAACAAATAGCCCACCAATTCTCCGAAATCGGTATCATGTGGGACGAAATCAGCACAACAGCCCTCAATGACAACATCCCTGAATTGCTAAGCACCCGAAAAGCAGCCCTTAAGTGGCATAACACCTTCAAAGTCCAGGGGAGTGCTGCATCTCAATCCCTTGACAATCTAAGCAAAAAAATTCAAGGAATCCGATCCACCTTCACCAAAGAACTACCACTCACACAGCGTGAACTTCTCACATTGCTTGAAGAATTGAGTATCCGGTTTCATGAGGTGTATGAAGCTGAAAAAGCTGCACTTCAAGCTTTGCACACCATAATGAAATGAAACGAAGAAATCGTTCAAGGCAATAAGATAATGAAACGGAAATAAGGTCAATTTACCTCTCTTTAGGAACACCTAGATCCCAGCCGTATCGATCGTAGAGCACAATGACAATTAAACCCACTACAATGCCTACAGAAAGGAGAACTACAATCTCTAAAGGAATCAGTGGAGATGAAGGTACAGTAATCGTTTCATTGAAAGTTGCCTTCACATAGTTGAACCCTCCAATAGACCCAGGATAAGAACTATTCCCTACGATATGGAGTTGGATTTTCGCAACGGGGGTTTGAAAGCTTCCACTCATAAGTTGTCTTCCATTCCAGTACACCGTCATATGATCAGGTGTGCCATCTAACATGAGCTTCCAGGTCATCCATAAGCCCATATGTGGCCACATCCATGCGGCCCCTCCATAAGCGGTTCGAAGATACCGTTGGGTGTCATTATAACAGTCATCATAGAATCCCCATTCACCTGCAACGCTTCCCGATGCGCTAAGGAGTCGAAATAGCGTGATCAGCACATCTTCATTCAATTCTTCCTCCCAGCCAATTTCCGTTTCAACCCTGAATCTAGTGTAATTTGTGGGAAGTGTAAAGGTGAAATCCCAGCCAGTAAACTGGGAGAGAGGTCCATCTGAACCTCCAATTACGGAATGCAACCAGTTGTCATCAGAAAACCAGGGACCAGATTGATAACTAAAATTCGGTAAATTCACGCTTGTAGGAACCCAGGCACTTTCATTAAGACTTGAAAAATCTTCGAGAACACGAAAGGTTTTCACCGGTTCATAATTTGGTGTTGGACTCCAAGAATACGGTTCAGCAATCGAGGATGCTGTTAAGCTGCATATAACCAAAATCATCACAATCAGTCCTTGACGACCTAGCCTCCAAATCAAGGCAGTCAACAGAAATCCCCCATTCTCCATATGAACACTTTTCACAATTTAATATTTTCATAGTGCTCCATAAAACCAAGAGAGTTGCTCGCCTGAAGTAAAATGTAATGATAAAGTGGGATTATCTTATTCCACTGCTGGACATCCAGGGCAATTGTACTTTTCACGCATTGGGCATTCATGACAATTGGTTCCACAGGGAGGCGAATTGAGCATCGTTTTGGGAAGCCGAGGTTCAAACTTCTCTGGATGGATAATCTCGTTAATAATAAAGACGTCAACCTTTTTCGCACCAAGCAGTTCAGGGCTCTCCGCTGGCCCTTCAAACCACCACCTCAGTGATTCCGGTACAATGAAGCTCATCGACACGATATTTCCCGAAGTACTAGCAACAACCAGATGGGGGCAATTTTTCATCGATGTAATAACACCATCTGCTTTTGCCGGGCTATCGTATTCTGTAATAAATATGCCTAAGATGTCTTTAGTCAATGTAAACTTACTCCTTTAGTTTTCAGCTAGTACGGTCATATCGACGTTGGCAAAGTATTGAAATGCCCGTTTTGCATATTTCTCCTCTAATGCATTGCCATACGCCTGTAATGCCTTCAAACTAGCTACGCTGCCGATCTTTTTGGAAAATGCAATCTTCATTTCCCACCCTCGCATCCGTAGGTATCCTGTTGGTACTTTCCAATCCTTAGCCAGCTCAACAATTCTAGCTTTCACTCCCACCTTTACGAGATTGGGGAAAATTATGTTTTCCAGGACACTCAAGGACATTAGACCTGTTTCACTTGCGCGGTTGCCCTTATACGTTTCAGGATCGACAACAAGGGTTTGACCATTTGTCTCCTGTAATTTGCCATGAACTGCAAAAATCCAAAGAAAGCGAAACAGGTATTTGACCCGATTTTTCAATCGATGTTGCTGAATAGCTAGATCTGCATCCACACCAGTGAGCATGGATTCCTTCAAAGTGCTCAGCATCGAATGGAGCTGCTTGAAGTCAGCCGATTGAGGACCTGCTAGTGAATCTGGAAAATTCACGATTTTCGCTTTCAGAAGAGGAACCGTCGGTGCTTCAACTTTCTCATCAGGGCTTAACTTCGCTCTAATCCGTTCCAATCGGTTCACTGCTTCGAATGGTTCAATGAAAGCGTAGTACTCTTCATCGGTTATAGGTCGACCATGGAGGTTCTCATAGGTTTCCCGGGTCCAACTGCCCCCATGCGCTTTCTCAACATCACAAGGAAATCGAGAACAATAGGCACAGTTCTTAATACCCATTCTCGTCACGCAGTTCCGCACTTGGCATCCTTTACGAAAACGTGCATGCCAGTGTGTAGAATCTTTCTGGCTGATTTTCTCATCAGGGGTTAAACACAATAAACAGGGCTTCTCTGTGGGGGTATAACCCAAGATTGCTTTGGCTTGTTTTCGAAATTTGGGAAACTCCTCATCAGATATCTGCTTCCGAGTGATTGGAGACCAAGGGCATTTCGCACAGTTCATCCCGCATTTTGATACAACTTCAGCCAATCTATCATCACCAATCTTTTCTTTTGATAAAGGGAATCGAAGGAGTCCTAAACAGACTATTGTGCTACCAACTAGTCTATATGTTTACGGACCCCTTCTTCCAAGTAAATCCCTTATAACACCCTCAATAAAAAGAACGCCTGCACTCCACCCCGGATCTTCGATTCATCCATGTTCTTCTGATAAATTCGAAGTGTAAATCCTGCATGGGGTTCCTCTTGCTCCCCAATTTTCTGGTAACCCAGTTTTTCATAGAAGTGATGGTTCTTGGTATGCCACTCAGGTGTATCCAACACCCATCGCTTAGCTGGAAAAGTGTCATGGATGTACTCCATAACCTGTGTGCCAATGCCGAAATTCTGATACGCGGGATCAAGAAAAACCGTGCCCAGTACATTCGTTCCCTTTTCTGGGTGATTTCGAAATACTATGAATGCACCGATTAAGGTGTCCCTGAGCATGATTTTATAACAGTTCCCTGGTCGCATCCACTGTCGAAAGAAGTCCCCTGTGTTATACCCGTCAGGACCTCCTTCGGGTTCACCTCGGAACCGTTGCGAATCATCATCAAAGCTCCGAGTCATCACAGCAGTCAAAGCTGGAATATCAACCTCAGTTGCTTCCACATACCGAAGCTGATTCAAATCAACTTTTTTCATTCTCACTATCAACTCCCTACACATACGATGTTTATAGCAATGGAATCCTCTACTTGGTTATTGGATAATACAGATCCAAGACCAGGTCTGGACCAGCATCAGGATCATGGGGCTTTTCAAGCCCTGGATGGCCCCGATATTTGTACCCGTTCGCTTTTGCCCACTCATCCAGGCGATGCCAGGATTCTAGAATCCCATGTTCCTTGAAGAAGTCGGATTCCAGTTCCTCCTTCAAGACACAGGTGGTCACCGCGTATTCACCGCCTTCAACTTCCTTCACCTCAACCACGGTATCTGATTCGATGTCTTCACCCACGCGAATCCAGAACTCATACCCGTACTCGCGTTTCCCTGGTTCTGGTGGAGGATTATTAAAACCAAAGACTGGATGCTTGTCCAAGTCACCCAGCAGTCCCTTTGTCTCTGCCCAGGCACGTAACTTTGCCCAAGCCTGTAATTCGGGTGTGATACTAATTACTTGCAGGCTTGCTACTCGCATTGGAGCAATCCTGACAATACGCACATCTTTGCCTCCCATTTACTTCACATCCATCCCATATTTCGGCCTAAGAGGGCTTTTGAACCTCCTTAATGGGCTGATAAAGTTCTAGCACCAGCTCCTTTTCCGATGCCCCTGGATTCCGTGCTTTTTCCAAGCACTGACGGGATTCATCTA
>JABXGY010000327.1 GCA_016550395.1 archaeon
GAGATAATGATTGTAATTACCCTGAGTAGACTCAGCACGCCCAATATTCAACAAAAGGGGTGCGGGATGAAAGATACAACCAATGTTCGCTAGGCCCGTATCGAGCACATCATCTGTAGGAGTCACCGAAGGAAGTATAGGTGACAACAGAGAACAATGTTCATCTGTATATTTGGCAGGAAATGTTGCCAAAGGCAATTCGTTTTTGATTGCTATAACATGAGCATGTCCTGATGACTCCACCCGACTCACTAAAGGAAATGTTTGTGCCTCAGTAATGGGAGGATGCCAACCAAGAATGCTCTCAATGATATTCGCAACCTCTAGAGCACCCCCAGTTCTTCCAGGAATGAGAACAAGAATATGATTTGTCGAAAGATATTTCGCACAATGCCTAGCGAGATCCCTATGCGCTGAAGCAGGAACTACAAAGAATACATACTCTGCTTTTGCCATTATTTTTTGAATACTCGTGGAACAAGAGGCTAATTGTGCAAACCCCTCAATTTCACCCTGGACTTGAATTCCACCTTGGCGTTTGATAGGCTTAATGCGTGACTTGGACCGATTATAGAGGTGAACATCATAGCCATTCAGTGTTAGATACGCAGCTAGTCCTTGACCTCCATGTCCAGCACCTAAAATTGCTATTTGCGCTGACATAGGTGAAGCCTCCCGAGTTGGCAGTAGGGTACCACGAAGCCCTGTACCTGCCGAAAATCCCTGCATCTTAATAGAGCTGTTAGGTAGATGGCAGGTATTTTTAGAGTAAAGTTTTTTAACGGTAAATTGTTATAACTAGTTACGAGCTATAAATCTTATGGACTGCTTTTTGTAGCTTAAAAAGCCCATTCCGGAGACACACATTTTGCCAAAGTCAAATAATAAAACAGCACGTTCAGTTAAAAGTCAAAAATCCGCTGCGATGCTTGTTAACCCGATATCAGCCAGCATACTTCGTCATCTCTCTGAAAAAGAACGTTCACTAACTGAACTATCGAAAATCCTAGGCCTGAGTAAACCCCGTATTAGTTATCATCTCAAACGCTTAGAAGAAGAAGACCTGATTGAACGTACCAGAGAGGAATATTATCGCGGTGGCGTGCGAAAATTCTACAAGGCCCGTATTCCTTTCCAATGGCCAAAACTTGCCTCTCTTAATCTTGCCCAACGAGAAGCCCAACTGCTTCCAATCAAAACTTTCCTATGGGGCTACCTTCTAGGCAAACTCGGGGGTAAAAATCTTGATTTTCACCACCTGATTGGTAAAAGGATCGATGAAGCAGCCCAAGAGCTTGCAGAAACATTTGAACAGTTGATTGATAATGGAGATGAGCTTGACGAAAAAGAAGCGGATTTGCTGTATCTTAAGCTCCTGCATCGACTAGTAAGTGCGTATCTGGAAGAGGAGAAGATACCAGTCAAATTAGTCGATTAAATCATGAGAAACATCCTTTTTACTTAAGTCTTAAGTTAGCTATTTCTAAGCCCTTTGACTATTCCCATGGCAACCGAGGAATTATTCTTCAGGTTTATAGTACTGGAGACCTCATTGGTAAAACGCTAGGATAAAAAAACGAACACACGATTCTCATTTTGAGAATTGAGAACATGACAAAGAGAAAAAGGAAGCACGTAAATCAGCTCATTCATGAAAAAAGTCCCTATCTATTACAACATGCAAATAATCCCGTGAATTGGTTTCCTTGGGGCGATAAAGCATTTGCGAAGGCTAAGAAAGAGGATAAGCCCATTTTCCTCTCTATTGGCTACAGCACCTGCCATTGGTGTCATGTCATGGAAAGAGAATCCTTTGAAAATTCACGAATTGCTAAGCTAATGAATGATGCCTTTGTCAACATCAAGGTAGATCGAGAGGAGCGCCCTGATATCGATTCACTTTATATGTCGGTTGCCCAAATGATGACCGGGGGCGGAGGTTGGCCATTAACGATTATTATGACACCGGATAAGCGACCATTTTTTGCTGCGACGTATATCCCACCGGAATCGCGGTTTGGTCGTATTGGAATGGATGAGTTAATCCCGGAAATCCAACGATTATGGAAGCAGGATCGTAAACGGTTAGACACTATTACTAAGAATATCCAAGAAAGCCTCGAGACTTTAGCTCAGGGATCATCTGGTGCCCAGTTAGAAGAAGGGGTCTTGGAATTAGCGTTTGATCGATTGCAGGAACGGTTTGATGAACAGTATGGAGGATTTGGTTTTCGTCCAAAATTTCCTTCTCCACATAATCTTATGTTCTTACTCCGATATTGGAAACGCACACAAAACGGTGACGCTCTCCGGATGGTAGAAAAAACTTTGCAGGCGGTGCGGTTGGGTGGCATCTTTGACCATGTGGGATTTGGGTTTCATCGTTATTCCACGGATCCGAAGTGGTTGCTTCCGCATTTTGAGAAGATGTTGTATGATCAAGCGATGTTGACGATGGCGTATGCTGAGGCCTATCAGGCAACGAAGAAGGACGAATATGGTCAAACAGTGCGCGAGATCATTACTTATGTGAGACGGGATATGACGAGTCCTGAAGGGGGTTTTTATTCAGCTGAGGATGCGGATAGTGAAGGTGAAGAAGGAAAGTTTTACGTGTGGACAGAGGAAGAAGTCCGTAAGGTGTTATCTAAAAAAGAAGCAGAGGTATACCTGAAGGTCTATAATTTCACAACTGACGGGAATTTCCTGGATGAAGCGACCGGGAAACGAATGGGCACAAACATTCCCCACCTTCAAAAATCGTTGGCAGCAGAGGCAAAAGAACAGAAGATGACAGAAAAAGCTTTCATAAAAATTCTAGAAGAAGCCCGAAAGAAGCTTTTCACAATAAGAGAACAGCGTATCCATCCCCACAAAGATGACAAGATTCTTACCGATTGGAATGGCCTCATGATTGCGGCGTTGGCAAAAGCAGCAAGGGTCCTAGATGAGCCTATCTTTTTCGAAGCAGCGAAACACGCCGCAACTTTTGTATTAACGCAAATGCAAAACGAGGAAGGTCGGTTGCTTCATCGATACCGAGATGGTGAAGCGGCAATCCCTGCCTTTCTTGATGATTATGCTTTCATGATTTGGGGATTATTAGAACTCTATGAAACAACCTTGGAACCCGAATATTTACAGAAGGCCATTGATTTGAACACAGAATTGTTTGCCCATTTCTGGGACGAAACCCATGGCGGATTCTTCTTCACAGCGGATGATGCTGAAGATTTACTAGTTCGAAAGAAAGACGCCTATGATGGAGCCATCCCATCTGGAAATTCCGTTGCCATGTTGAATCTCCTCCGATTGGCCCGTATCACTGCAGAATCTGACCTTGAATTGAAGGCGGCAAAAATTGGGCAGGCTTTCGCTGGCGATGTGCTAAGCACCCCGCCTGGGTTTACACTCATGATTAGTAGCGTCGATTTCGCTGTTGGTCCCAATTTCGAAATTGTCATTGTTGGTGATCCTGCAGCGTTAGATACCCAGACGATGGTGAAGACCATTAATAATCAGTTTCTTCCTAATAAGGTGACTCTCCTCATTCCCACTGATGATAACGGTGAGGTCCTAATGAAGCTAGCGCCGTTTACAAAGGATTACAAACCCATTGATGGCAAGGCAACAGCATTTGTCTGTGCGAACCATGTATGTCAAAGACCAACCACTGATGTGAAGACCATGCTCAAGCTTTTAGGTTCATAGAGTTTTCCGAGCACGTATACAAAGGAATGTGGGATTTCGAGATACTTTGTCATAGTCCTTGGGATTTTGATGTTTGAAATCTTCTGTCGGTTGAGGTTCAATGAGTTTGTCGAGATGAAATCCTGCTTGGTGTAAACATTCAAAAAAATGGCTTAGTGGTCTTCGATACGATAATACTGGAACAGGCTTCCCAAATCCTGTCCAGATTAATTCTACGAGTTCGAGATTGAAGTAGTTTTTTGGTTTTTTTGTCCGCCTTGGATGATCTGGGTTCGACCATTTGTTATGAGGATGTTCGGTTGAGAATATGAAATATCCATCATCGCATAGTATACGGTAAAATTCGGCGAAGAGTGGAACCCAATTTCTGATATAATCCAAAACAAGTGAGGAGAAAACAACATCGATTGACTTATCGGCTAGGAAATCGAGGGGTTCATCAAGATTTGCGAGACGAATTGTTGCTCGGTCTCCTAACCGTTGTTTGGCGAAATGAATCATTTTGGGACTGATGTCAATAGCAGTAACTGTGGCTCCTCGATCGAGTAGAATTTCTGCGTATAGACCAGGTCCGCAGCCTGCATCAAGAACGTGCTTTCCTTTGACATCCGGCAGGAGCGATAACGTGGCAGGTCGCTCAAGATAGGCGTTATAATCCTTGGTTTCTATTCGGGTATTAAATTCTTCAGCCATAGCTTCATAGGCATCCAAGGCAATCGGTTTTCTCCTTTCTCGCTCATTCAATGTGTGAACCCTAGCGTCAGAGAGATTACGAAATTCAAGAATATTTCGGTAACAAAAATCACGGTTGAAACAGTCAGCCTCTGAGAAAATCTAATTTCTTTTAATCTGGAAAAACCAGTTAACACTATTTCAAATGATTTTGGTGATGTCAATGGATGATGATATGAACGAATATTTCAAGACTGCTAGTAAGACTCTCAAAGCCTTAGGACAGTTTAATCCCAAAGCCATGAAAGGGTTCCAAGAATTCTTGCAGAATGTCAAAGCAGATAGTGCCTTATCGAAGAAAATCAAGGAAATCATTGGAATAGCTATCTCGGTGTATATTCAATGTCAGTTTTGTACAGCTTGGCATGTGAAACGTGCTATGGAGGCGGGTGCGAATAGGGAAGAAATACTGGAAGCGTGCCAGGTTGCAGCTATGGTCGGTGGTGGGCATTCCCTGATGTCCACGCACTATGCACTTAAAGTAGTTGATGACTTTAGAAAGTAGCAGTAAAGGTGGTTGGAAATGGTTGAGATTTTGAAGAAAAAACTGAACATGGATTTTGATGAGGCAGTAAAACATGTGGAGAAGATTGTGCAAGAAGAAGGATTTGGGTTACTTGCAAGCAAACCACTTCACACAATTTTCGAACAAAAACTAGGAATCAAAGACTATCCGCGCTTCATGATGATCTGTGTTTGTGGACCAAAATTCGCCAAATCAGCGCTCGATGTTTCATTTAATGTTGGACTCCTCTTTCCCTGTACTTTTGTTGTTTACGAA
>JABXGY010000042.1 GCA_016550395.1 archaeon
CTATTAGATGAGCGTCCAATGCAGATTTTGCAAAAAAGCTTTCGACCGATAGTAGTGCAGGGCGTCTAATAATAAGCCAGGCAACTACGGCTATTATAGCAATTGCAACTGCAACATTGCCAACTATTAGCATCATAAATGGTGATAGTCCTAATTCCAGTTCTAGCTTTGATTTTAACTCAAAAGATTTTTCTGAACTGGATGCCCCAGCATACATGGAATCTCCATTCCACGTTGCAATTGCACTCCAATATCCAACAGCGTCAGGCCTGTATGAATCATTGAAAGTGCCGTCTGAACCAGTAGTCACTGTTCTGTTTAGTGTTGAGCCGTCCGGTTTCTTGATGGTTAACGTCACGGTTTTATCTGAAACTGCTGGGTCAATAACTCCTGAAACTGTGATGGAGTCGCCTTCGGTGATCGAGGAAGACGACACAGAATACGAGAGGGTAGTTAAAATTTTAGAAACTGTAACCAACACGGTACTGCTGCTAGCTTCCTCATATGAACTGTCTCCTTCCCATGAAGCTTTAAGCTCATAAAAACCAACAGATGCCGGTGTCCAAGTATAAGAGTAGTTGCCGTCAGAAATTGAGGTTATCGTTGTCAAGTCATTCCAAGAAGTCCCATTATCCATGCTAATCTGAATAGTTACATTAGCCAATACAGCTGGACTGATTGAACCAGAAACCGTTATAGAATCCCCTATAGTAATGCTGGAAGAAGATACCTCACATGAGATAGTACTAAAGACAATCGTGCTGTTCCAAAAATAGATTTTGTAGTATTTTTCTGCGTAATCGAATTGGGGATCTTCGTAAATTATGTCTAATTTTGAGCCGTACTCATTGAGTAAGACGGCTATCTTTTTCCCGATCAGAGGAGTCAAATGATCTGGAGGCCAGAAGCCCCAAATGTTGTCGTTTCCGTCTCTCATACCCCAACCGTAATCCTTAGGAAGCACTAAAGCCACCTCACCCCCCATCTTTTCCAATACATTTCTTGGAGAACTATGAGTATTTGCCCAAAACGTCTTCATTGCAGTGAAATGTTCTTCAGTTAAGGCGCCGTAGGGATTGATTTGGGGATAGTTAAAGACTATTAGATATTTAGCTCCTGAATAATAGGCTGTATTCATATACTGAAGCATCTCTGTTCCACTCGCCAAGTAAGGTGGGTCGTTACTGGCCCAAGTGATTATGGCACCCCAATCTTTTTCTTGCACATTTGCTGCTCCTCTGCAGAGAGCTATGTGCTGTGTTTGGTTATGGTTCCATCCCAACTCCGCGAATATAGCGTCGTATCCCGCCAAGTAGTCGAACCAGTAAAGCGCGTAGTCAGAGGTAAACAAAGTCATTCTGCTGTTCACTGAATCAGGAATACTAGTGTTTGTTACATGCTGCCAGCTTCCGCTACGGCTGATACCCCTGACAAATCGATTTGCTGCATCACTGTAATTGGCAACACCTTCAGCATAATAACTCGTGATGTTTCTTCCTGAGAAGGTCATCATGTTTCCCCCCCAATATCCTTTGTCAATTTGTTTTCCACCAGGCTCGTCGTAGAGGTAAACCCCTAAGAATTTGTTTTTCCATCTTTCCCTTGCGGCGTTCAGCCATGAGATATGCCATGGACTAACACCATAATTGTCCCAAGACGAGGAATTATAAGTGCCATATTGACCTGTGTAGTTCCAAAAGATGAAACTAAAGTATACCATGAAGTTCATGTTGGCGTCTACGGCGTATTCGCAGATTTCGTTAAGGTCAGTTTCATCTGGGCGCGCGACTATATCCCAAGAATTTATGACGAAGAGATTGGTGTACCCTTTCACCTTATCTATCAGCAGCTTCGCTTCGCTCGTAGTGTTTCCACCGAAAGTAACTCCGAAAAAGATTTCTTCGTTGGATGGATCCGTTTCCATCGAGGATTAAACATAGACTATAGGTAAACAAACAGCAGAAACCAGC
>JABXGY010000328.1 GCA_016550395.1 archaeon
TCCGGATGAGTTGTTGGTTACTCGCAGCATCGCGTCCTCCTAAGACCAAAAAATTTTCAGATGTTTTAAACCACCTAAATTTCTCAAACCAACGTTTCTTTCGCCGATACATGAGTTTGTCTGTATCAGCAGCAGTTAGTTCGTCATCACGCATTTCATCTAATCGTGCAATCTTTTGTTTTGTATCCTCAATAGCAATGGTGGCACCTTTGACTTTTTTCTCAAGTTGCTTACTACGTTGAAACAGTTGGTTCGCGTTTTCAGTAGCCGACAATCGAAGATCAAGAGATAACGAAATGGCATTCAATTCAATTTGAATGCGTCCTGAATGTGGGTGAACTTCTTCAACAATCATTGCGGCAGGTATTCTTTGCTGTTTTCCGTTTTCAAGGCGTTTAGTAATTTCCTTCCAGGAATGACCTTGTTGACGTGCATCTTGTATTGTGGATAAGAGCTCCTCAACTAAATTCAGGTTTTGGTATATCATGTTGGCTGCATCACGGCTTTGCTTCGCCCTAGATTGCATATTTTCAATGTGCTCTTGTTGTTGGCTCAATAGATGTTGAAGCTTTTTAAAATCACGTTGATATTTATCAGTGATTTCCTCAACTGCTGTTTCTTCATGGTACGTTGAGTAGTAATTGTCGAGGGCCTGATTAAACGTGGAAAATAATTTAACCTTTGCATCTCGAAAACGCTTACTCTCCGTCGGTAAGACTTGAAGTGGTTCATCGTTTTCTCCTATGATAATTCGAGGTTTAAGTGGCTCTTCAGACAGGGTAGTAAAATACGAACACAATGCTTTATGCAAAATTTTTCGTTGTGTAGTATTTAGACTCTTAGCGTTGATGTTATACGGAATTTCCGACACAGATAAGACTTCTTCTGCAGTAGAACCACTCATATTTAGGCTCCGTACTAAAGTCCGAACAATATCTTGGTCAGAGTTATCAAGTAACGAATTTAATTCCGGCAGAGATATTTGGCGTGGATCAGATGCTCGTAGTGGAGGAAACTGAAAGGGTGCACCCCGAACAATATCTCGGTCTCTCATTCTTCGATACGTCATCGCAGATACAATGCGATCTTTGGGATCGAGGAGGATTGCGTTCCCGCCGCCAAATAATTCGATTACTAACGTAAATCGTTTTTCAGGTGGCCCCGCTTGTAAATAGACGACTCGATCAAAATCGTGTTGTTTAATAACCGATATCTTATGATCCCGTAAATGTTTTCGGAGTGCTTTACAAAACGCGCGTAGTTTTGCTTCTCTTTCATATCTAAGGGATGTTAGGTGCATCCTCTTTCCAGGTTCAATTAATAGCCAGGTTTTATTCGGTGAATCAGAACTGATCTTAAAAAGTAGAATACCGTTAAGTTGATAAACATTCAGAATCCATCTCTCGACTACGACGTCCTTAATTTCACGAAGTACAACGAAAATATCGGACGCTGTCATACCTGGATTCATGGAGGCTCACCATCGTTGGAAAATATGACATCATTTCTTGAGCGTATCACACCTGAAGATAGGATATACTATACGCGTATAATTTTTGCATTTATTTCTGCAGCTCTTGTATTGGGTTTAAACCTTTGGGGTCCCTTAGGTTTGATTGGTTTTGTTATCGGCTTAGTACTAATTATCATGTCTTATTTCTTTGCCGTATATCTTCTAGGTGTTGATCCTCAAGAAATTGGTGGGCATGTCAAGGGATTGCTTAAGGGGTTAGGAACTGGTGTTCTTTTATTCCTCGTGATTTGGCTAATGGGGTTTAATTTCATTTATGCGGCTACCGCACCACCTCCTTAATCAAGTTGAAGATTTCTCTTAATAATCGAGTATTAGTTGAGGAAACTTTAATAGGTCACCTTTTCTAATGTCGATTTAGTAATATGATGTCGAGGGAGTTTAGTGAAACTTGATGATAAGGATCTGCAAATCCTCTCTTTACTCCAAACGGATGGTCGAGCAAAGTATACCCAAATTGCCAGAACTCTATCAAAGGCAATGAACCAGAATATTCCTGATACGACAATTCTATTTCGAATTCGCAAACTTCAACAGGCAGGAGTTATAAAAAAATTCACGGTAAGTATCGATCAGGAAATGCTGGGATTCACCGTATGTGGTGTGTTATTTATTGAAATTGGTGGGCATATCCTTCGAGACATCACAGTTGAACACACTCAAAAAATAAAAGCTGAACTTGAAAATCGACCGAATGTAATTTTTCTTGCGCTTAATGAAACTGAAACGGGTATTTTCGTGTTTATTCTTGGAAAACAAAAAATGGAATTGGAAGAGATTTTTGAAAAGCTCAAGGACAACCCAGATGTTGTCGATGCTAGATTATGGTTCCTCAAACAACCTTCAAAGGGTGAGACTCTGGTTGGAACAGGCTTACCCCTTATCGAAACGGAGGAAAAGGAAGATGTCTGAGACATCAGAACGGGTGAAGACGGGAATTCCAGGTCTAGATGGCATCCTTCATGGAGGATTCATTCCTGGAAGTAATGTGCTAGCCTCTGGTGGGGCAGGTACAGGGAAGACGATTTTCTGCATGCAATTTCTCTACTCTGGTGCAATGAAATATGGAGATAATGGAGTATTTGTAACCTTAGAAGAACGTCCTAAAGAATTACGACGTGAAGCAGCACGTTTCGGATGGAATTTTGAGAAACTGCAAGAAGAAGAAAAACTCATCATTGTTGATGCAGCCTCCAGCAAAGCTGGATTACCGACCACAGAACCACACGCTATTCGAACGGGGCTTGATATTAATGCGCTTGCACAAGAGATCTATCGGGTGACCAAACGGATTAATGCTAGACGGATCGTCATCGATTCCGTTTCGGGTCTTGGAGTTAGATTCGAAGGAATAACCGCAGTGCGAAATGCGATATTCAAATTATCAAGTTTACTTCGAGAACTTGGCGCTACTTCAATTATGACCTCGGAAATTGCTGAGGGTTCTACTGGGTTCAGCCGGTATGGAGTTGAAGAATTCATCGCTCAGGGACTAATTATCTTATTTCTCACTGAACAGGATCGTGAACTTCGCCGCAGCTTAGTTGTACGGAAGATGCGCCAAACAGGACACAGTCTGAAACGATTTCCTTTCGAGATTAGTAGCTCAGGGCTTGTTGTTATGCCTGGTGGCGAACTTTAATTCAACATCAGAATATATCCACTTGATAAAATCAACAAGGCAACGTAGGTAATTAGAAAATATGCAATTAATGCAACTGTAACGGGTTCCCATCTAGTTCCATTTTTCATAGAGTTTAGTGGGTTAAACCGACGAGTAAGCCAGAATATTTTCTTTGTGGGTTTTGTCGATTCTCGTTGACTGGAAGTTAACCGTCTCCTGATAACTACGTTTCTAATTGACAGAAACAGACTATATACACCTAATAAACAGAAGCCTCCTACCAGGACTAAAAAGGGAGCGGTAATTATCCATACAAAAGAAAAAACATTCCAGGGGTAAATCAGGGACACAAGAAGAATCGCTTTTCCATCGGCGCCACCAATTAGCCCAACATAAAATCCAATGGTCACTAAAACGATGACTATCACAACTTGAAATATGTAGAGAAGTATGGCTCCATACAAGACCATGCGAAAAATCGTGATAGGGAGGACCAGCAATCCTGTTATCCAGACCCAGTTAGACACCTCACCAGTCTGTAGATCCCTAATAGCCGCATAGAGAAGGAGAGTGAAAACAAAAATGCTAACAGCAAATCCGAGGATGATGTCCACTCGATACCCTCAAAATATACCTGGATTCGACCCCTTTAAAGGTCCTCAACTACTAGGAACCACTATTCGGATTCAATTTCACTCCGACGAATTGATCTAAAATAAAAATAAAGAGCCACGATAATTATTCCAGCAATCTCCACACCAACACTCACTGCAAGAAGAATTATTCCGGGGGCTATTAGGTCAAAGATTTTACTAATTACAGCAACACCAATGCCACTTATCAAGAGAATGAAAATTATTAGAGCTTCCATGAATATGCTAAAAGATCTACCAACCGATCGTGTTCTGGAGTTATCCCTTGACATCTACATCACTTTCTTTTCAGAGGAGAAATTGGAGTCTATTTAAAGTTACGCTCTCCAACTACTGCTGGTGGTCTTCAATTCTATTTCCGAGTATGGGTCTCCAGTTTAAGAGATGTAGTATCGAAAATGACATTCTTCACAGCAGGTTCACAGACTTTTCTAACACCATGCTCGCCAGGCTCGTAATGACTCTTAATGAGTCCAGCCTGTTCTAGAAGTTTAACTTGAGCACTGATATTCGCTTCAGTTTGTTTTAGAGCTTCTGCAATTCGACTAACATCCATACTCTTGTTAATGAGTAGAGCAATAATCGCAAGTCGCGTATCGCTGGAAAGTGCTTTTGCCACTTTTAGAACCTTTTCATCGGGTACTTCAAATCGTTCCTTCAATGTATAAAACTCCCGCCATGAGTAAATAGACTCGGTAGCCATTTTCAGCGACTCTCCTTAATATACGTTTCCCAGCTGAATGGTAAAGGAATGTTTTCACCAATAATCCATGTTTTTATTCAAAAAGAGACTGACTCAATTGATAACTTACTCCCAATAGGTTTTTGTCGGCGCAACACCGCAATTCAAGTGATTGTGTTGCATCGCCTCGCTAAGATTCTGCAAGAAATTTCATCTGATGAAATTCAAGTGCTTCAGGCTCTCGAGAAATTAGTACATCGATTTGAATACATTCCTCTTGAAGAGGTCGCGACAAAATTGGCTTTGGATGCAGATGATATTCTGTTTCTTCTTGGGAAATTAAATAAAATTAGATTAGTACGAAGAAAAAAAGAACATTACCTTGGATATCGGATATCCCGTGCAGGTTATGATGCATTGGCCCTGCATGACTTGGCCCAAAAAGATGTAATTGTATCTCTTGGACAACCTTATGGTGTCGGTAAGGAGGCAAGCGTTTACCGGGCTTTGGATACAAATGGAAATGAGGTCGCTGTAAAATTTCTCCGATGGGGACAAACGAGTTTTAAACGCATTCGACGACTTCGCAAGCTCAAAGATGAACCAATCCATTCTTGGATGGCCTTCAGCAAGCGAGCTGCCAAAAGAGAATTTGGAGTATTACAAATATTACATAATATTGGGGGGAAAGTGCCGCAACCAATAGCGCTTAATCGTCACGTCATTGTAATGTCGCAAATGACGGGTGATCTACTGCTTCAAGTATCAGAATTGGAACACCCCCAAAATGTTCTTGAGCAAATTCTTCAACAAGTGCAGATTGCTTACCAGAAAGCAGAACTAGTTCATGGTGATCTCAGTGAATACAATATTTTCGTCGATGAAACCGAACAAATTACCATCTTCGATTGGCCTCAATGGCAACCCCTAAGTCATCCAAATTCAATGTGGCTACTAAAACGCGATCTCTCCAACATTCTTACCTTTTTCAAACGCAGGTTTAGTATAACATATGACGTTGATGAAATTCTAAAAAGAGTGACCGTAATAAAACAAGGAAAAAAGGAGAATGACTAAAACTTCTGGACCTTTAATAATTAGCTTTGATATTCTTCCTCAAAGCTCTCCATCTGCTAAAAAAGCCCCTCGTTATGCGATGGTGCTTTTTCGAGACGAAGTGCTTGAAACTCAAAGCTCTATCCGACGAAATGAATTATTAAAGACGATTCGGAAGCTCCAACCTGACATCATAGCAACTGATAACCTACTTGAATTGGCTTCCACAGAAAAAGGTGTGATTGAGTTTCTATCGAAGATTTCTTCTAAAATTCGGGTTATCCAAGTTACTGGCTCACCAATCCATGGTATGACATCATTAAAAAAACTTGCAACACGACACGGAATAGAAGTAATCAAACATCCTTCGCCGAGTGAGACAGCGACAGTATTAGCGAGATTAGCTGCATTGGGTGTTGGAATAGAAGTTTCTGCTTTAGCACAAGAAACACGAATCACAGTAACTAGGGCTAGGAATATTGGACCTGGTGGTTATTCGCAAGCTCGTTATCAGAGACGAATGCATGGAGCTATTCAACAGGTTGCTCGAAAAATCTTAGAGAAACTAACTAAAGCGGGTATAGATTATGATGAATATGAAACCAGAACTTCACATGGGTTGTCCAGATGTGTAATTCATGTATACAAAGCGATTGATAGCGTTAGCAAATTAGTCCAATCTGAAGTGAATCGAATTGCTGGGGTAGCTGTTCGGATATCCCCAGTAAAACGCCGTTCTCTCTTATATTCGCCAAGAGAAGAAAATAGAGACCATCTTGGTCCGCGACGATTATTAATCGTTGGCATTGATGCTGGTACAACAGTTGGAATAGCAGTTGCTGATATTTCTGGTCATCTGGTTGCTATTCGTAGCGGTCGAGGTTTATCACGGGGAGATGTTATCAGATATTTAGTTGAATTTGGGAAACCGGTTCTAATCGCATCTGATGTATCTCCTGCTCCTAGTTTCATCGAAAAGCTAAGTAGATCATTACAAGCTCACCTATTTGTTCCGGATAGATTGATGTCTGTAGTGGAGAAAAGAGAGTTAGCGAAATCATTCACCGAAAATTTTGAACTACGTCCCAGGAACGCCCATCAAAGGGATGCTGTCGCGGCGATTACGAAGGTCTTCCAATCCTACGGGAATAAGTTGAAATCACTAAACCAGAATTTACGGGAAAGTGAAGAACTTCATTTGATTTCTAAAGCTGTATCGATGGTGTTTCAGGGTGTGTCTATTCGTGATGCACTCGAACAATCAACAATAAGTAAGGAGCCTAAAGATGCAAAAATTGAACCTTTGATACTCAGTCAATCTATGGAGGAAGGCTCCACACCTGAACAATATAAGCGACTTATTGATCGTTTGCAGCGACAAGTGGAATCCCTACAAAGGCAACTTGAATTTGTAAAGAATCAATATCTTCAAAGTCTGGAAGGACAAAAGAAAACCAACCAAGAATTACAGCAGGTTCTACGTCAACTTAACCGTGCATTAAATAGCGAACAGCGAGAGCAACGCCGTGATGTACAAATCCAACGAAAAGATGCTGAAATTCAAAGATTAGAAAATAAGCTTCATGAACAAAATCAATCACTTGAGAAGACGAAGCGCTCCTTAACAAATTTGAAATTAATGCGGCAACTAGAAATTCAAGGTGAGGTACAACCTGTTTTAGTTCTCCCACACTTTTCTCAAGAAGAACTTCGCAGGCTTAGTGAGCGATATCCACGAAAGAGAAGAAAAGTTGTATACATCCAGGATCCAAGTGGAGGTGGGCGATCAACAGCTGAACAATTAATTAAATTCGGGGTTCAACTGGTAATAACGCAAGGAACGATGTCTCATCTAGCACTTAAGCAGTTTAAAGCTGCCCATATACCCGTAATAGATGCAGAATTACTTCAAATCACTGTTGTTGACGAATTTGCCGTTGTTGATGTCGAACAATTAAACAAGGAAATCAGAAAATGGCAGGATAATTATGAATCTTCTGAACGCGAAGCGGCAGCTTATGCACTTGAACGGTTAATTGAAGAATACCGACAAGAGCGACGTAATGAAAGCTCTGAAAACACTGAATGAAAATCAGAGTGGCCCCTATGGCAAAGCACCTATTCCTTATTCTCCCAAATAATCTGTGTTAAATCTGGTTTGATGTATAGAATATTATTACCTCGGATAAGGACTTCACCAAATTTCGCTGTTGGATTTCCATCCATCAATTCCTCAGCGCCTTCCAAAACAAGATTCATGTACATATCAATTTCTTTTAATCTGCCCCGGTATTCTTTACCATCTTTGAGTTTAATTAGAACCAAGTTACTGGTAGCTTTTTGTAGAATTTTAATTGGCTGATTTTCCACGATATTCAACCTCGGGAGTAATCCTGCTAACTGTGAGATGCCAAATAAAGATAACGGTCATAGAGATGATGAAGGGAAGAAAAACGATTTTTCAGTCAGGTAACTGAAAAATCAATCCTCCATCTTCCTTTCCAAGATTCTCTAAACGTGCAATCAGACCAGAAAGGTGACTAAGCTCTGCTTCGAGCTCCCGAATAGACAGGATTTTTTCTAATGTCGTTATTGCTAATGTTCCTCGAGGCTGTATAATTCGGATTAGCTCTTGAATTCCAAGCTGAATATTGGTTAAATTTTGAATTACTGTTATGCTAATTGCAGTTGGAAAAACGTGGTTGCGGAAGGGTAAAGCCTCAGCTGATGCGCATACCAAAGATACTGCTTGGTTCCACCTCTGCGATTTTTTGACTTGTTTATCTGCTATTCTTAACATTTCAATTGCCCAATCAACACCAACAACTGGAGCGAAGTCGACAATAGAAGTCAACCCAATACCTGTTCCAACACCAACATCTACAATCAGACATTTTTCGAGATAGGTGACTATTGCTTGGTATTTTATTCGCTGAATTAGGGTATACCGACGATGATATGATTGCGCCGATTCATTATACAAACGAACTTTACACACAATTATTTACTGGTATTCGAAACTTATTTAGAATTCCGGGACGACTCCGACTTGATTATACGTTGTCAGATCTTGATTCCTCTACGAATGACAAAATTTGGCTGCTACAATCGCCAACCCTAGATCAAGCTCATCAGCTTCTTGAAAAGGCAATTTTTCAAAAACGACTAATTCAAATTATTGGTAACTGTTACGTCGAGTATTATGGACGCGCGCGATCAGTGCTAACTGAGGGTGAACATCTGATTATTCTAAAACGCGATGGAGCCATTCTAGTCCATAAGGAAAGTGGAGTTGAACCCGTTAACTGGCAACCTCCAGGAGCTACACTAAAGATTGCCCAAGAGAATGATAAACTCATTCTTTCTGCCAACCGTGCCAAACCACGCGAAACTGTTCGCATTGAATTTTCTCTGCTTTCCATGGTTAGTGCGAGCCTTATTGATGATACGGGTGAGTTTAGTATGCATTTAACCGAAGATGAGATGCAAAGGGTTCTTAGTGCGCACCCGGAGCTCATCGAAGCTGGACTCCGCACTATACGGCGTGAACGTCCTGTTGCTCCAGGGTTCATCGATATCTTTGCCCGTGATGACAAAGGACGTTTGGTGATTATCGAAGTTAAACGGCGTCGTGCTGACAGCGAAGCCGTCCACCAACTCTTTCGTTATATAAAGAGTTTCGAAACCGAAGATGCCACTCAATTGCGTGGCATTCTTGTCGCACCAAGTCTTACCAAAGGAACCTTCGCTTTGATTAAGCAACTCGGTCTTGAATATCGGAAAATTGAACCTCAACAATGTGCAACCTTTCTTTTGAAAAGGAATTCGCGTAAACTCACAGAGTATCTAAATGGCTCTTAATAATAATTAGGTTAGCTAACACAAGTCCAGGCAATCTGGCGAAAAGCATCAGTAACACCGTGTCCTTCTTTAGCGCTAGTCTCAAAATAACCCCACCCTAGTTGTTGCGCATAAGCTATAGCCTCCTCCGTTGACACTTGGCGCTGATCTACTAAATCAACTTTGTTAGCCAACAAGACTGATGTAACCGCTCCGGTAACTTGCGCAACTTCATCATACCACCCGGGGATATTTTCAAAGGTCTGACGCCGTGTAACGTCAAATACTAAAATTACACCAGCGGCTCCCCGATAGAAGACAGGTCGCACAGAACTAAAGTGAGGTTGTCCAGCAAGATCCCATAACTGTAAACGCACTAAAGTATCACCGAAATTTAGTTCTTTCACGGCAAAACTAGTTCCGACGGTCATGATGTACGATTCCCGGAAATGACCTTCAGTGTATCGGATAATAAGGCTTGTTTTACCAACGGCGCCATCGCCGACGACACAGACTTTGAGGACATATTGGCGTTGCGGTGTACTCATGTAGCCTTTCTCCTCATCGGGCTCGGTTTGTCTGACTTACGTTTAAAGCCATATAGAGCTTTCGTTCATTTTTACTCTTGGGTTTGTTTTTTTGAATATTGGCTAGTTAATTATTATTGCCCAAGACTTTTTATGCAGTTGAAGGTTGGTAGGGGCACGCTAGTTAATTATGGATGGCGGCTTCACAATGCCAGTTTCAGAACTTCCGAAGCAATTTGAGTTACCTTCTTTAGAAGAAGAGATTTTGCTTTTCTGGCAACAGAATCGAGTGTATGAGTTGGTGACAGAGCAACGTCGAAATCGACCCACATTCAAGTTTTTAGATGGTCCCCCTTATACCACAGGGGCCATACACTTGGGAACCGCTTGGAATAAAATTCTGAAGGATATGGTCTTACGGTTTCGAAGGATGCAGGGGTTCTGTGTTGTGGATACACCTGGTTTTGATATGCACGGGCTACCTATTGAGGTTCACGTAGAAAAGGCTCTGGGGATCAAATCGAAACTGGATATTGAAAAAGAGATTGGTGTAGATAAATTCATTGAACAGTGTCAGGATTTTGCTCTCTCGAATTTGGATCAAATGACGAAGCAGTTCAAACGTTTAGGCGTTTGGATGGATTGGGAAAGACCTTATCGCACGATTGATAACCCCTATATTGAAGGCACTTGGTATTTAATGAAACGAGCCTCTGAACGAGGATTTCTATACCGCGGGCTAAGATCAATAGATTGTTGTGTTCGTTGTGAGACAGCTCTTGCAAAACGAGAGCATGAATTTAAAACAATTGAAGATTATTCAATCTGGGTTAAGTTTCCGGTCCTTGAGAGAACTAAAGAATTCATTGTGATTTGGACGACGACTCCATGGACACTTCCAGCAAACATGGCAGTAATGGTCAATCCCGAATTCGAATACATCCGCGCCAAGGTTGATGATGAAGTATGGATTCTAGCAAAAGGACTAGCCAACCTTATACTACAGGCTCTGCTAAACAAGCAATACGAAGTTGTTGAAGAAATCAAAGGAAGAGAGCTCCTGGGGCTTCGGTATGAACATCCCCTACTAGATGAAGTTCCCCGACAGGCAAAATTCCGAGAAACCTCTGAGAAAGTTCATTCAGTTGTGCTAAGTGATGAATATGTAACACTAGAGCAAGGAACTGGACTCGTTCACATGGCTCCGGGACATGGCCCTCAGGACTTCGAAGTGGGTGAGCGCGAGGGGATTCCCATTTTTTGTCCAGTCACGTTTGCTGGTACCTTCTCAGAAGAAGGTGGAAAATATGCAGGTATGAAAATCCAAGTTGCAAATGAAGTTATTCTCAAGGATTTACGCCGAAAGAACCTCTTAGTTCATCAGGATACAATTGAACACGAATATGCTCACTGCTGGCGATGTGGTAGCCCTCTAGTATACCTTGCCACCGATCAGTGGTTCCTCCGTGTTAGCGAATTACGTGAAGAAATCATCAAAAAGAACGAAGATGTCTACTGGATCCCTGATTGGGCGGGTCATACCTGGTTCCGTAATTGGGTGCAAAATCTTAGGGACTGGTGCATTTCCAGGCAACGCTATTGGGGAGCTCCTCTACCAATTTGGAAATGTGACAAATGTGAGGAAATTGAAGTCATTGGAAGCATTGATGAACTAAAGAAGAAAGCTGGAAAGGTTCCTGAGAACCTCCATCGACCATGGATTGACGATATTACATGGTCTTGTTCGAAATGTAAAAATACAATGAAACGCGTTCCTGATGTCTTAGATGTATGGTTAGATAGTGGTGTTGCCCCCTGGGCTACTCGGTGGGCAACCTATGGAACTACTGATTTTGATAATTGGGAAACCGCTGACTTTGTAATGGAAGGCAAAGATCAAATCAGCAACTGGTTTAATACCCTATTCAATTCTACTATGCTTGCTGATAACCGAGAACCTTACAAAAGTGTTTATATGCATGGCTTTACAGCCGATGAGCACGGTCGACCAATGTCAAAATCAAAAGGCATTGGCGTTTTTCCAGAAGAGGTAGTGGAAAAATTTGGTGCTGAAACACTACGAATGTATTGCATAAAAAGCACAGGCCCAGGCGAAGACTTGCATTTTCTATGGAAGGATGTCGAAGATACCCGTCGATCTCTCTCAATTCTTTGGAACGTCTATGTCTTTGCAACCACATTCATGAAAGCCGCAAATTTTGATCCAACCGTTCATCGACTGAAGCCTCAATCCCTACAAACTGAGGATCGATGGATTCTCTCCCAGTTGTATCTGTTAATAAAACAAGTGGCTGAACGACTGGAGAAATACGAACTTCCATTTATTCCACGATTGATGGAGTCTTTCATCGTCCAGGATTTGAGTCGTTGGTATATCAAACTGATTCGACCACGAACGTGGGTTAGCTCTCACGATGAAACCAAAATACAAGCATTTACTACGCTTTATTACGTATTAAGAACTCTTTTGGCAGTTCTAGCTCCAGTTCTTCCGTTCCAGACAGAAAGAATGTATCAGTCTCTCATTCGGTCTGCGGAACCTGATGCTCCAATAAGTGTTCATATGCTTCCCTGGCCTGATGTCAACGAAAAACTGATTGATTCAGAGTTGAGCCAAGAAATGGAGTGGGTCTCTGCCATTGTAGAAACAACTCAATTCATTCGCCAAGAGGAAGGGTTGAAACTGCGTTGGCCGTGTCAACGATTAGTCATCGTTCCAACAAAAAAGGAATTCCAACTTGATCATTTTAGTGACGTCGTTGCAAACCAAACCAACGTCAAATTAGTAGAGATTAAAAATAAGGCTAAAGGAGAACTACTCAAAAGCAAGGAGTTACCTTTTGCAACGGTATACCTTGATATCAGTGAAACCCCTGAAATTCGCGCTGAGCGCCTTTCACGTGATCTTATACGCCGAATACAATCAACCCGGAAAAAACAGGGGTTACACGTTACTCAACGCATCGCATTGTACCTGGCAACCCAGTCATCAGAACTCCATCAGGCAATAGAAACAACTCAAGAAGGTATCACTTCAAAGGTTGGTGCTTTGACCCTTGAAATAGGCGACAAATTACCCATCTTAAAGGGACTTGCGACTGGGAAACTTAGCTTTGCTGAAGAAGAGGTTCAATTTGGGTTTATTGTCCAAGAGGAATAAACAAGACCCAACACATTTAAGCCGCGGTAAAACATCTGACAATTCATAATGGGCACGTGGCTTAGCCTGATGGAGCGCCGAACTCTTGCGGACTAATACGCAAAGTGTGTAAGCCTTATACGGTGTCGCTCCGAACATTCGACTGCGAAGCCTAGGTAAGCCGGAGGTCGCGGGTTTGAATCCCGCCGTGCCCACCATTTTTCCAGTTATTATCAGTCAGTTTTTTTCCCTTTCTTGTCATATCTCCGCGTAACGGTTTCGAAATCTTCACCAAAAGCCGTCTCTTTTGTAGCTCTTTCACGGACCTGAATAAATACAGGGAACCTGGTGGCCTGACCAACCACTAGAGCTTCTCCAACAGTGAGACTAGAAATTGATGTCAGGGTCGCTTTGGTAATTTTTTCAGAAGTTGCCCGAATATGGTCTAAATCATATGGATTAGTTATCCGAAGAAATATGTTAGTACCACATTGCGATAACACCGTTGTTGAAAGTCGAACCGGGCGTTGAGAAATAATACAGAGCGATAAATTATACTTGCGCCCTTCCCGAGCGACAGTTTCAAGTATGCCTTTAGAAAATGCTAGTGCACGTCTAGCCTCTGGGCAGAATTGATGGGCCTCTTCGAGAAACACAATAGCTGGGGGAATAGTTCCATCTCGTCTCAAATCGAATAAATGGCGAAGAACGGCATCAACAATGATTTGTTTCTTTTGTAAACTTACGGTTTCACTTAAATCAAGAATCACCGCTTGACCCGGTTTCATTAACTTACTCCATTCCGGAGTTGAAGTTTTACCAAAAAGCCGAAGGCTTTGGAGATTATCTAACCACCCCAATAGTGCTTCACGTGTTCGAACGTTAATAGAGGGATCTTGTTCTAATGCAATGGTTAAGTCACCAATATCATAGGGTTGTCCCTTTCGAGCAGTTCGTAGTGTGCGAATAATGCGCGTTAGTTCACGGACTTGAATTGTTCCCATGTCCGGTGAATAGGTGGCGAAAGCCTTTGCGCTCATTCGTGGTGTTGCTATTTCCACAAGTGGACTTCGAATGACGGTTATTTGGTCTTCGAAGGTTTTTCCTTTTGCTCCCTGAGATTCTGCTAATCCGGTGTATTCGCCATGAACATCTATCACAAGTATTGTAGGACGACCCTGAGCTGGTTTCCTTGACAAGAGTTCTTCTAACATTACAGAGGCTGCATAGCTTTTTCCTGCTCCACTCATAGCAAGAAGTGCAACATGTTTCTGATACATTTTGGAAAGGTTAAAAGTTGCTGGGATATCATGGAATAACAGATGTCCCAGATGAATTCCTTCTTTACTAAAACCAAGGAATTCACTTAGAATCTTATGATCAGGCGCGGAGACTATAGCACCCGGTGATGGAGGATAGGTAACCCTTTGGACTTGCCCGTTGTTAAATATGCCAAGTGGTTTAGCCTCAGCTAGCACATATTCCCATCGGTCAATTGGAAAAATCGCCCCGAACGCTTTCCCGGATCGCGTAAATTCGTGAACTGCGTCAATTTGTGAAAAATACCGGTTCGTCTTATAGATTTGTTCGATGTGAGCAATAATTAGTCCCTCGTCGGCATTAATGGAGACATATTGACCAACGTGAACGGGAATTTGTTTTTCTGTCGAGATTTCATTGCGATTACCGATAACAAACTCGATATTTTCTGTAGACGGCCCATCTTCAGTACAAACGATAGTTCCAAGAGATTCTGTTTTCATTTCACTATTCATCCTTCATGCAAATTTTTCTAATGGAACGGCATTCTTTCACGACGTAATTTCAGTAAGCTTTGTGGATATCCTATTCGGTTTGCAAGCTGAGCAAATAAGAAATCAAGGTCGCGTTCAATTAATCTGGCCTGAGAATCGGCGTCAATCAAGACAGCTGGTAGAGCGAATTCCTCATTATCGGAAGACATTGGTAGTAACATTGCACTGATTTTTTCGATTATCCTAAGTGGGTCATATGATCCAGTAAAGACTTCAACACAGAGTGGATAATCATACTTCGCTGTTCGCAAGTAAAAACACACCAGCCGACTATCTAGTTGAGTGTCAGTATTAGACTCTACATTCGAAGTACTGTTAAAATCGTTCAGTCGTAATATGGGTGAGCGTTCACCCACATCAAGTACGCGAAAGAAGAAATCCGTATCATAGCTTGTTTTCAAGATTGTTCGATAATCAAGTTCTAATAATCTTTTCAATTCAGGATTCCGATTTATTAGATGTGGAAGAAGTTCGCCAAAAATTCGCATAAAGCGTTGACTTCTACTGTCCTTTATTACACCTGCAAGCAAGGTTCCTGTCTCTTCAGTTTTTACAAAAAGTTCCTCATATAGAGCTTTGATTTTGTCATATTTAGAAGAGAACACGGACTTATTCGGTGGGCGATCACTAATATGGGGTCTGAGAGAACCATCTAGGAGTAGTAATTCAGTAGAATGATGATCCTGAACACGTATAGCTAACTCAATTTCTGCTTTTAATCGTTCAAGCGATGCGTTAACTTCAGCCTCTCGCCATGAAATGGGCGTAAGTTCTGCTTTTATAGTAGGGGGTGTCATTTTTTCAGGAAAGTAAATAGCTGAAACCCGATTAGCGGGTGTATATTCGAAGATAGTTGCATTGGCACGAGTGATAACCAACTCTATACCTCGTAAGGTCTTTTTGAGAAGTCCCCCATCAACACCACAAACGCGGAGTCCACTTAGGTCCGTTGGTTTTACTGTATGTGCTATTGCTCCATCAACGATGTATTGTTGTGCTAAGGGTAAATCTAATTGCAAATCAAGAGAGTGGCGCACAGAGTGAATGATTGAGGCAAAGGCGTTTCTTTTTTCCTCAATAACTTGAATTTGTTCAACAATTTTTTGTATTGTCTCATCTAATGCCCAGAGCTCGCTTATAGTCTTCATCCCAATCGTCCAAGAAGAGCTTTCCTAATTTAGTATCATGCTTAAAATTAAAACTTGGTAACACGTTAATAAACGCCACCAATGTCAATAGTTTATCCTTCATTAGAAGAGGCTAGGTTACTGCTGAATGATTATCTCAGTGACTCCAACATTATACTTCATTGTGAGGCTACACGCCAAAAAGCACTTCGAATTGCGAAAATACTATCAGCCAAAATACTAGTTGACTTTGATTTAGTAAGCATTGGTGGGTTATTACATGATCTCGGTCGGGCGCGAACCCATGATGCCACACATGGCTATGTTGGTGGAAAACTCTTAGAACTATACGATTATCCCTCAAGCATTGTAAAGGTTGTTGAGCGACACGTCTTGGGCGGCTTTACTGCAGAAGAGGCTGTTCAGATTGGTCTTCCTGAACGGAGTTTTGTCACCGAAACTTGGGAGGAAAAAATTGTTTGTGTTGCGGATAAACTAGGATTATACGACTGGGAAGAGATTGATCAACCACAGAAATGGCTTGAAAAGTTGGAAAGTCGGTTTACGGAACTTAGGCAACATTATGCAGTAACTGAGCCATACCACACTTCTATGCAACGGGCAAAACACTTTGTAAATGCTATGGTTCGTATAGCCATGTTAATATAATGCACTTTACCGGACTATAATCAGTGACAGTTTCAAGGACGGGTTAGTTGATACTAGGGGAACAGAATTGATGCAAGCATTAGTGGATGGAGTACTAAGGCCATTATAAAGAGTATCCCCGTTGTTAAAAGGGGAACTGTGATGTTATCATAACCCACCGGGCTTATTCCTTCAATAATTGTAGCAGAAACGGCACAAACTGCACTTAGAATGATAATCTGCATTATATCGAAAACGGGCAGCCCTCCTCTAGCAAAGATGTCCAGAAAAACCCAACAAATCCA
>JABXGY010000043.1 GCA_016550395.1 archaeon
AATCCAAGCAGCAATACAAGAACACTTAGTCTTTGAAGCTGATCCGACTACTCGGACTATCAAACTTGAATTTAAAGGAAGCATCTATGAAGAAATGCCCCTAGGTGACATGCTGGAAGATGAAGAGGGTTTGAAGCGAATGGCAAAAAGCTTCATGGATGAAGATATCGAATACAACGCTGAACCCCTTCCTGATGGCAAAGGCGTTGTCCTCTCCTTTGAGAGCGATGAAGAATATCAGAAAATGCATAATTTCATCGATGGTATCGTGAATGGCGAATTATTGAAAGAAATCATGGAAAAGATCATGAGGTCCATGTTTGCAGCCTTTGACGACAGTTCCGAATTTGAAAACACGACATAAATTGAAGATAGTTTTTCAAGCGTAATATCCTGATTTAGTCCTAGCGAAAAAGGCTTCCACTTCCTTGTGATGGTGAGACGCATTTTCGTTCGGTTGATATTCGGATTGATGATGATTAAAAAGCTTCACGACCAATTGAGGTTAGAAATATTCAACAGGTAGAACATCGAAGTGGCGGTGCCTTGACTAAAAAAATTCGTAACAAAAACGACCTGATCAAGGGATCACCCAAAACGCAACACGCGAGGAAAATCGCTCTAGATTTACTCGAAGCTGCATTAACTGCTGCTGATCCCCAGCAAATGGTTCGCCAAGCAATCAAACTTGAAAATCGTATTTTACGTTTCGCGAGTCACAAACTCAACCTTGATACTCTCAATGGAGTTTTTGTAATCGGTGCAGGAAAAGCCACTGGGCGAATGGCAGAAGCCATAGAAGCACTACTTTCTGATTGTATCTCTGGTGGTCTAATAATTGTCCCTGATAATACTGTGAATGATTTTATGCTTGAAAAGGTGGAAATACAAGGAGGTGGACATCCCCTTCCCACAAATCAGAGTATAACTTCAACTCAAGCACTCTTGAAGCTCATTACTAGCAGTCCAACTAATGCATTAATACTCAGCCTAATATCCGGTGGTGGGTCCTCCTTACTCTCCCTCCCTGTATCACCCCTCACCGTGCAAGACATTCAACAAACCACGACCCTCTTAATAGAATCCGGAGTACCCATTACTGAAATGAATACACTTCGAAAACACCTCTCAGATATCAAAGGAGGTTATCTCAGCAGTCAGATTTACCCACGACAGCATATAAGTCTCCTAATTTCAGACATTCCTACAGACCAACTCGACATGATCGCCAGTGGACCCACACTTCCAGATTCCACCACATTTCAGGACGCTGCAGAAATTCTTACCAAGTATAGCCTCTGGTCTGTGGTACCTCCCCGAGTGAAGAAACGCATCAAAGATGGCATCCAAGGATCCGTACCTGATACTCCAAAACCGACCGATCCCATTTTTTCTTCTACTCTCACTGAGCTCATTGGCAACAACCGGTTAGTGTGTGAAGCAGCTCAACAAGCAGCACAACAAATGAATCTAACAGCCCAAATACTTGCCACGGATTGGCAAGGAGAAGCACGAGAAATTGGACAAAAAATAGGCGAACTTGCAAACAGACTCCCGAACACAGATATGCCCCAAGTCATCATAATAGGCTCCGAAACTACTGTCACAGTCAGCCATCCTGGAAAAGGTGGACGCAACACCGAACTCATAACCGCCACTCTTCCCTTCCTCAAACGCTATGATGGACTGGTTGTCGCAAGCCTCGCTACTGATGGTATCGATGGTCCAACACCTTACGCTGGAGCAATTGCCGACCATGAATCAATTCAACGGGCCACCACTCTCAATCTCTCCCCCACGAAATTGCTCGAAACCAATAGCACTTACACTCTTTTCGAAGCCCTCAATGACCATATCTTGACAGGCCCCACTCACACCAATGTGCGTGACATAACCATCGTTGTATATCTCAAAGATCTTCCCTCGTAATGCAATTGTGATTTGCTGATATCAGCAAAGGCTTATGTAGCTACAATCAGACTCATTTCTTATGAGTGAAGAACCCAAACCCAGTCGTGTTCTCAAATGTGCTGAATGTGGCGCCAAACTCTTATATGAAATAATAATGCCTGGACGACCTATCGTCTGTGAATACTGTGGTGCCAAAAACATAGAACCAGAACCACCACGAGAAAAAAAGTTACATATACTTTCCACTGGTCGTAGACGCATGGGTATTCGTCGAAGTCCCCACCGTGCCCCTCTTCTTCGCACAGTTAAACTACTCGCAGACAAGGGTGCCATTGACTCCAAAGTCTTGCAACACTATACGAAACATAACATCGACCGAAAAATGCGTCCGCCTGTAGCCCTTCGACACGCCCTCCGTCAAATGCGAGACGAAGACAAACTAGACCGGGAAAAAATCATGACAGCAGTCGACGAACTCATCGCAGAACAAAAACTCCCCAAAATAGCACGAGCAAATATTTCACGACTACTCAAATGACGCCCAGGATACCCTCCAAACCTAAAATCTGAATTCACGTTTTTTATTAAAACAAGAAAATATGACACTGGGCTTTATGGCGGATTAGGCACCTCCAAGAAAAGGACATTTGTCCAATCAAGGACACAATTGGAGGGGAGAGGGAATGGTTTTCTAGGGGGGAGGGAAGTGCCAAGATCTTTCGCCAAACCCAGTGTTCCCAATTATAGCGTCCGGTTTTGTTATTTAAAGAATTCCATCAGTGCCACTTTATATACTATTTTACGGTCATAAAAGTTTAAGGAACAGGGAATTGGCATACTTTGGGGAAGGTAAACCTTATGTTCTTATGATTGTGTAGACAAAATAGTTAGACTTTGGAGATTGTGATTGGTGCGAATTAGGGATATCGTGATTGTACTGACTATTTCAATTAGTGCGTTATGAAAAAAGGTCTTATTCCAAGGTTAAGACTTGAGGAATCGGGAGCTCGGGGTGCCGCTGATAGTAATCGTAAATAATTCTAAGAATATTCGCTGCTTCTGCGATATTGGAAAACACAGGGAGATTACCCGAGCGAAACTGGTTACGAGTTGCTAGGTTTTCTTGTGGATAGCCAATTGCGGGAACAGCAACAAAGAAGGGTTTGTGCAAGACTTTGACGCAATATGTGCCTGCTTCAATCATCATATCCCAGTATGTAGCCGCCAAGTCCGACTTATCCATATGGTTTGCCATAAAGTGAACATAATGTGGGGCCGCTTCAACGATGATGGCATCGATATTCTTGTCTTCGGCAACGTGTCGGATGGTTTGGACAGTGTTGTCAGGGTAAAAGTAGCTTGAAGCCATGTCGATTGGATTCTTGATGTTGGTTCCTACATCACTGATGATTTTAGACAAAGCCTTAATGGTTTCAGAGGCTAAGTGAGGGATTTCAAATCCATATTTGACTAATGAATCAGTTCCTGCAACACTCGCACCTCCACTGATGGCTATGAGGGCGACACGTTTTCCTGGAGGTCGGGGGCAACGAAGGAAGGTAACGATTGTGTTAATGAGGAATTCGAAGCTTTCTACTGATGCTGCCCCAATTTGTCGGAGGAGGGCATGCCAAATGCTTGTGGAGCCTGCCAGGGCTGCACTATGACTAGACACAGCTTGCTGCCCAGCTTCAGTAACCCCAGACTTCCAAACCGTAATGGGTTTATCAGGTGCACATTCTGCAATCGCCTTATGGAGACGGGGGCCATCACGAACCCCTTCGATGTAAATGCCAATTACTTGGGTATTGGGATCTTGGTGCAGGTATTCAACCAATTCCCAGCTACTAATATCGGCTTCGTTTCCATAACTGAACACTTTACTGCATCCAAGTTTTGTTTCAGTCACCGCAAGGTATGCATCAATAGCTTTACCACCGGATTGGGAAATGAATCCGACTGGTCCTAGATTCGGTTTTAAGTCTGGTCGAAAGGAAAAGTGGGACTCTGGACAGAGAAGACCCATACAGTTGGGTCCGAAAGCTCGCATTGGACTGGATCGAATTTTCTCAGTGATTTCCTGTTCTAGTAATCGACCGGCTTCAGTACCTAATTCACTAAAACCACTAGTAAAGATCGTAATAGCTTTTACATTCTTAGTGATGCATTCATCAATCACGGATGAAACGATTCGAGCTGGAACTCGAAGCACCGCATAATCAATTGGATCCGGGACGTCACTGAGTGTTTTGTAGAATTTGATTCCTAAGGCTTCATCGATTTTCGGATTCACTGGGTAGATCTTACCTGGAAACCCAAAGTTTAGAAAGGATTTAAGCCAGTAAAATCCTGCAGAGGGGCTTGTTCCGATGAGGGCGACTGATTTTGAGTGAATGAAGTCGTTGAATTGTTGAAAGGTCTTCGCGTCCATAGTTATCCCTGTCTAATAGTGTGTAGCCGAATGGCATAGCTATACTACTATTTTACGCTTCGCTTGTTTCACTGCGAATTCTTCATTATAGATAATATCTATAGAGACTATCTTGATGGTTTTTGAAAGATATGTGGTAAAGCCTTCTCTACGGCAAACATTACGATGATACCGATTGCAGAGAGGATCCCTGTACTGAGAAGAATTTCCGGCATGATCAGAATGTAGGGGGTGAAGAAGAGGAATTGCAGATAGGCGGGCACCCCTAATCCAATAATCAATGTGGGATATAACCATGCGAAGAACCAATGGGGACACGTTTTTCGATTCATAACAAGAATTCCAGCTAGTAAATTCAACAGGCTTCCAAAGACAATATCAATCGGACCCAATCCACCAAAGATATTGGCGACAAAACCTCCAATGAACAATGCAATAGCCGTAGGCCATCCAAGAAGGAAAGGAAATGGTAAGAGAACATCCGCAACACGGAAGTTGATTCCAGCAAAATAGCTGAAGGGTCCCAACACAATAGTCACAGCCGCATACAATGCGGACATAATCGCCATGATGGCGATGCTTTGATTTCGATTAAACCTAGCTTGTTCCATAATATTACACCTCGCAGCCCGGGATTTATATTTGAGAGCGGAGCACGGTGCGAGGAATCCCACCCGCTCAGTCATCGCCAGGGAGTTTAACCTTTTAATTGCTTTCGCTGACTATCCAGCAGGCATAAAAAGCTGAAGCGGCTGTCCCTCGACCCTCATCGATGAAAGACTTCAAGCATGTATCTAGATATAAAAGGAATAAGCTGAAGAGTCAATTACTCGCAGTGGGTGAGTAGTACTGTGCATGTAAATATCGAAGATGACCTTTCCTTTGATGATAAAGATGTCATTCGGAACCCGGATGATGCTTGGTTTGCTGAGTATCTGAAACCGTACTATGTCAAAACTGCTGATGGGCAATACCTCTTCGGTAACACGCAGGCAGGTCGGCGACCTGATCGGGCCTTCTACATCATTCCTGACGGATATAAGCTAGGCAAGGGGCAGCGAAGTTTTGATCGAGAAATCGGTTTGAAACTTTATGATGTTGTGCTCCGCTATTTGAAAACCGCTAAGGTTATTGTAGCGGACGGTATTCAAGGTGAAGCCGATTATAAAACGGGACTCAGAATAATTCTCAGTGTGGAAAATCCCCATACGGCTTATATAACCTGGTTTGGGCGCTTGATGGTTTATCCTCCTGAAGAGGATATGGACATTCATTGTTGGAATTATATTGTCCAAGAACGGTTACCAGAAACTGTAATCAAAGAAATTCAAAGTTTTTGGCCGGATTTTGATCCTGATGAACCTCTTACCCTTTATGATCTTACACGGATGGATCAGGATCATCGCCGGGTTATGAGTCTCCGTGTGGATTACTTTGGTGGTGCTTTTAAAAAACCTAATCTTACTATGGTGTGGAATCGCGGGGAAGCTGATGGGCTCATTTCTTACCATGCCGGTTGTACGAAAACCCGTGTCCTGAAGGGGCTCTCAGGAACCGGGAAAACAACGTTAACCGTCGGTCCTCTTCTCGAACAAGATGATGCGGTTCTCGGTCTTCTTGAATATTCGAATACGAACCGGCATATCGATAAAGTGCATCTCATCGGCTTGGAAGCCGCTTCCTATGCGAAAAGTGAAGGTTTGGAGCCCTCGAGTCCCGAATGGGCAGGTCTGATGAAATCCAGAGATGTTCAACCTGATGGAGCTCACCCAGTGGTATTGGCTCAGAATATTGATTGTGAAGGTATCGAATATCGGATGGAAAAAATCGCAGGGCATACCGTAAAGGTACCGAGACTGCTTCCTGGTGAACAGATTGGCCATCTGCAACCAACTCGCTATGAAAAGTCTGGAACAACGAATGGTCGCTTTGTCTTTCGGTTCTATGATCTAAATCCAAACTGGACACCAGGATCACCAAAACAACTTCGAACTGTCATGCTCTCGTTTCGACGATTTGACATTTTTCCATTAGTAAGTTGTATCA
>JABXGY010000329.1 GCA_016550395.1 archaeon
AAGTCTCTATACATTTTTTGAGAACAATAGATAGGCCATTCTCTATCACCATAATCTGGTGGAGATTCGTAACCTGCACGACTCGTAACAAAGTAGTTCACTCCGTGGGGTGCATAAATAAGCGCATCTTGAGTCAATTGCCCGTCCAGCATTTCAATTGATTCGATTTCAGAAGCTGTTACACACGGTCGAACCTCTTGACTAGCTATCCAATAAAAATATGGGATTGTGCATCCAACCAGACCAATTAGCACAATGAGAGTAATCCCTACTTGAATTGACTGCTTGGGTTTCCAGTTGGATCTAAGAAAACGGAAAATGGAACTCACTCCTTTAGCTAATATTTCCGTAAGAGGGATGAGGGTAATTGCAAGGATTAGATACATTGGGACAAAGCCCATCAACTGAAAACGAATCAACCAACCTCCTAGAGCAAATCCCATCAGAATATTAACAGCCCAAAGCATGACGACCATTCGATCACTAAGCCTGTTACGCTTAAGCAGAAATATCGCGCCAAGGGCTGCGAAGACTAATATCGCACTGGTATAGATCATGTTGAACCATTCGAAAATGTTTGGCGTTGCTGGGATTAAGGGTTGTGCGACTCCAACGATATTAAGAATTAAATTAATGGTTTCAATTTCTGTTGAATAGTAAGCTGCTTTCACTAGGGAACTTGAGGTATACCACGTGTTTGCTGCAGGGATGAAGAAATCAAAAAACGCATACACGCCTAAAAAACTCAATCCTGCTAAACCTATCGGAATGATGAGTTTTCCTAATTCCTTCGCATCTCTATTGTGTCTAAAGTATTTAGTAGCTTCATAACCTATGAAGGCAATGATGACTGCGAAAAGCCAAGCAACAGTCATTAGGTGACAAAGCACAGTTAGTATACCAGTGAATACAAAACCTGCAAGGTCTTTAGGCTTATTACCGTAGGCTAAATATCGGTAGAGAAACGCGATGGCAAAAGGAAGAAACGCCAATGCGGCTTCATTTTTCAGAAGACTAGCAGAAAACTGCAACATACTTACCTCCAACGCTGTCAATATCCCCGCGATGGCTCCAACCCGCCAATCACCTTGACTCAATGTATAAGCTGCAAAAAACATACCCACGCTAAGAAGGGCAGCAAAGAAGGCGGAGGTGAGTTTTACTCCCACAATAATGTTTCCGCCGCATAGGATTGAAAAAAATGCTGCGACAGCAAATGCGAAGACAGGAGCATCATAATAGAGGAATCCACCCGAAAGGAGTGAGAGAACGTTAATCGTATAATAGGCTCCATCAATACCCAATTCAATGGGATATGCAAGTGTAATAATAAGCCGACTAATAAGAACGAAAAGGAATAGACCTAAAATTATCCATAGACTACGATGAATTCCACCCTGAATTCGATGCTCATCCTCTTCCAACGTCAGACTTCCAGATATTCATCTACCAGTCTAACCTTGATTATGTCACTCAGTACTTTTAAACAATCACTTTCAAAGAAAGGGGAAAAACTGGTTAACAAACACTCTAAGCTATTTCTGGCATCTAAGTTAATTCGTAAATGTTACCCATTGATCATTTATCATGATACTCGCTAGAAACAGCTTTGTTTGTCATAACACTATGTAATAAAATATTTGAAATTTCAGCCCAAGCTTTTCCCGTTTCGGATCGTTCCATTCCAAAAAGCTCATACCCCTGTAATCCATCCTGCAAAGCAATCAACCCCAAAGCCAAATGCTCTATATTCACCTCACGACGAATTACACCCTTTGCCTTCTGATCCTCAAAATATTGCCTCAGAAAGGATAATGCTTCGTTATACATACCATGCAGTGAATTTGCTAAACTAGGATTTCGGGAAGCCTCTGACACAATCTCAAACATTAGGCTTGGTGGCCAAGTTGGTTCCGAAAAGAAAAGTGGAGTACTCCAGAGTTTATCATAGAATGAATTGGAGGTGATATCCAGCAAGTTCCCAGACTCCAATAAAGCTGAAAGAGGTTCTTCGCGTACCCGACTAAAGGGAATTTGGACTACAGCTTCGAATAGCTCATCTTTGCTCTTGAAATACTGGTAGATTGTACCTTTACTAACACCAAGCTTCTTCGCAATATCGGTCATTTTAGCTTGATGAAAACCTTTCTCAGCAAACACTTGAATGGCTGCCTCTACAATCCGTTTTTTCGCTCGAATCTTATAATCGGGTAAAACTTTGGGCAACATTATCACCAATGATGGCTGGTTTAATTGTACATCTCATATAAAAAAGTAACTGACCAGTCAGTCAGATAAATGACCAAAACGTATAAATGAAACGGGCTATTCGAATGGTTCACTAGGTACCAGGCATGAATGGCGAATTCCTCTTCTTCATTCTCTTTCTGCTAATCTTTTTCATAGGTAGTCTCATTCGAGGCTATTATGGGCGAAAAATTCCTATGGAGGGTTCGCCGCTTGATCGGCTTCGTAAATCCATTGAGAAAGAAGGTCAGATAAATATGGTTATTCTAATTCTACTCGCCTTCATTCTACTCTTTGGGTTTTTCCTTTATGTTAGCAACATCTGGTTTCTCTGGTTTCCTTGGACTCAACTTCTGCTACCTAATTGGTTACGTTGGCTCGGTGTAATCTTTGGATTGGTTTCAATTCCGTTTCTCTTTTGGGTGCATTATACCCTACAACGCTATTGGGATGTCTCCCTCCAACTCCATGATCAACATGTACTCATCACTACTGGTCCCTATAGTCAAATCCGTCATCCTATGTATACGATTCATATCTTCTACTTCCTTGCTTTCTTTCTAGTTTCTGCAAACTGGTTATTTCTCATAAACTGGCTTTTGACCCTTGTACTCATCGCTAGACGCATTCCACGCGAAGAACAAATGATGTTGGCTCAATTTGGTGATGCTTATAGAGATTACATTTCGCGTACAGGAAGTCTCGTTCCAAAGCTTCGTAGACGGTCTGAAATAAATGAAAAGATAGGTAATCGGAATGGTGGAAACTGAATCATTAAACAAATATGGTGTTAGCTCGATTATCCGTGAATTTGTACTGGTTTTGTTCATCGCTGGAATTATCTGGATATCAGCAGGATTTCAACTTTGGATGAACGCTTGGATCTATATCATCTTTCTACTCATTTTCTCCGCATTTTTCATGGTCATCATGGTACGCAAGAATCCCGGACTTCTCAACCTCCGTGGAGCTCCACGAAAAGCAATGCGCGAAGGAAATATGCAACGATACGACAAAATCTTTTTTGCATTCTATGTGCCTCTTTTCGTCCTCATCCCAATTGTAGCTGGATTAGATTTCAGTGGGTTCTTTGGATTGTATCCATTCTTTTTATTCCCGCTTCCCCTTTGGCTCGTCCTCATTGGATTAATCCTTGTTATAATCGGTGAATGCATATTTGCTTGGGCTATGGTTGCTAATCCTTTCTTTCATGGGATGATGAAAATCCAAGATGAACGAGGACACCAAGTCGTCACTCAAGGACCATATCAGTGGGTTCGTCACCCCGGTTATCTTGGCCAGATTCTCTTCTACCTCGGTTCACCCTTACTCCTTGGATCCTGGTGGGCTTGCATACTGGGAGTCATCATGGGATTCGTGTTTATTTATAGGACATTACGGGAGGATGAAGCTCTCTTTGAAGAACTCGAAGGATACGACAAGTATACAGAGGCTGTTCAAAAGCGACTAATTCCGGGAATATGGTAAAGAGTAGATTTCTGTTATCAGGATTAGAACTCTAAAAGAAACGGTTATTTTGTCTCTGTGTTCTTAAACTATGGTTAGTAAAACATATAAACAAGTATCTAAGTAATGGCTGCTCTCACAATACTATCTATGAATGACGCAGGTGAAACAGATGGAAGGAAATCAATTAGAACTCGTTGATGTGAAATACCATCATCTTGTCCTCGAAGGATCGCAATATGAAGCAGGAAAACAACTCGCGCAACTAATCAGCGAAGAACCTGGAGCGAAGGAGTTTTTCACTTCCGGGAAGGTGAATCTCAAGAAGTTGGGATTCAAAGACTTCGACACCTTATGGTCTTATTGTGAGGAGTGTTGTCCCGGGATAACAGATGAGATGCAAGGCTTTGCGGATGAACTGAATATCTCGCCCCAGAATATGCCTTTCTGGAACTGGACCTTTGCCCCCTCACTAGGAGGTGGCTGCTCTCAATTCACTGTCTTATCTTCGGCGACACAAAATCAACATATCTATGCAGGACGCAGCTATGAATGGACCCATAAAGAAGAGGATCTAAAATTTTTCACAAACCGCATCAACGGAAAAGCAAACCATATTGGTTTCTCGTGTCTACTCTTTGGTCGTCACGATGGAATAAACGAACATGGTTTAGTAGTATCAATGTCTGGTGGAGGGATTTTTCGAGTGCCATTCAAAAATCGGGGACCCATGTTTTGGCTCACCATTCGTGCCTTACTCGACCAAAGCACATCGGTCAAAACAGCCTTAGACCTACTGGAAACGCTCCCCATGACTGGATACCTTACCTTCATGTTGGTAGATAAGACGGATTGTGCAGCTCTGGTTGAAGTGGCCGATGGATCGATGAGTGTAAAACGCATCAATCATGATAGCCCAGAACCCTATGATTTCTCAGTCAACCATTTCCGTCACCAGGACATGATCCAGTACAATGAACTCAATGTTGGAATCATCCACCACTCCAAAATCCGAGAAGCCATACTCAAAAAATTTATTGAACAGCATGCTACAAAAATGACGAAACAGAACGTCAAAGACCTGTTTGCTACCCTCCACCCTGATGGTTTATGCAATCACTTCTATAATGATGGTTTTGGCACGTTATGGTCAATGATTTTCGATGTCACAGAGGTTTCGGTCGATATCTGCTGTGGTGCCCCCACATACAATACGTATTGCACCTATCAATTAGATGATCCAACCGGACTTACTCCTGTTCCAACTATTATACCTATCACTAAGGCCCGGCTATAACCCATGAGAAATGGAAAACCGGTGTAGGTGACGTTTGTGCCATATAAACGGAAGACCTGGCAAGAAAAGCTTGAAGACCCCAAAAGTATGCCAAAAATCGTTCCCTTTCAAGCCAATTTTCCTTGTCGGCGGTCACTTGAAAAAATGGGCGCAAAAATCGGAGATAGTGTTGTCCTTGCACCACCCTCTGATGTCTTAGCAATCATGAGCACTATACCCAAAGGTAAACTCATCACATTAACACAGATTTGTGAACGCCTTGCCCTTAAGCATGGGGCTCAGTATTGTTGCACCCTCACTACGGGCATCTTTATCACCATCGTTGCAAATGCCACTGAAGAAACTGGTAGTGACATGCCATTTTGGCGTACGATTAAAAACAATGGGGAACTTAATCCCAAATATCCTGGTGGTGTGGAGCGTCAAAAAACACTACTGGAAGATGAAGGCTACACGATTTTCCAAAAAGGTAAGAAACATATCCGATATATCGTCAAAGACTTTGAAAGGTTTCTTGGCAAATAATCCGAATCGGATCGATCTCCCTTATATGATTTCCACAATTTTCTCCAAAACCTGAAGCCCCTTGGCTTCGGCTTCTCGAGCTGCTTGTAGTGCTTCAACAGCCTCTTTACTTTGGTCATTAACTTTGATAGGGTCCATTGTGAGTTCTGGCGAAAATGGGAAGAGTTTGTTGACTTTTACAAGATTTCGAGAAACAGCATCATAATAACCGATTGCTTTCTCTAAAATCGGATTGAGCTTTACATCCAACCTGTCTTGGGTTTCCTTCAAAAACTCGACAGCCATAATGCGACATTCAGCCCAAACGGCAGCATTATACGCTAGGCCAAAAGCTATGGCCATTCCAGACTCCACCGCATTGATCCACATGTCATATCCCTCCAACCCAGATTTGTACTGAGGATACTGAATCCACTCCTTTGGGTTCTCGGCATGTTTCAGCACATTTTGAAACGCTTGTTTCACCGTAGTGACATCATCAGCAGGTCTTATCTTCCTCACACTATTTATTTCTAACAAAGTGACATCAGTGGTCCCAACCTCCTGCCACGGCTTCGGACCTCCTCCATCCTCTACACGGTACCCTTTATAGTAGTAGCCGATATCGTCGTATCCATAGATGATGTAAAAATCAGCAATATCACCAATCTGCCAGCCAAAGCAGGGTTGTTCTGCATTAATGGCTTTTTGAACAAATTTCCAAGCCTGTTTTTGTTTCTCCTCAAAATCAGGGTCGCTTTTCCATGCTATCAGACCATCGATCTTCGCTCCAAGATTGCTAGCCAATTCATGGATCATTATCGTCTTCCATGCGGTCGGTCCACTTGGACAAAGATCTTTGGCAATATTCAGAATAAAACCATGCCCCGTAGCCCCAAACAACCAGGGTTTTGAGACATTTAATCCCAAATATTCCAAACACCCATCCAAACAACCTAAGTGTGAAACATAATACGGCTTAAACTGCAAATTATTCAAACGCTTCATTTGACGACTTCCCGTCCGTAATCCAGCATAGCGATCCATTATCCGTCGACGACCATTGGCAATCCGAATCTGCGAGTTCACATACGATTCAACAATCGCCTGAAGCAGCTCCCGACCATCCATTGAAATCTGATAGAAACCACGTTCTTTCCGTGCAACTAATCCTCGTCCGACAAGTTGTGTGAGGTGATTAGCGAGTGCCGTTCGACTAATCTGTGTTGCCCTGAGTATATCCATAAGGGACTTCGTATTATCTGCTAGGAATGTGAGAATCTCCAGCCGTTTGGAATGCGCTACTGCTCGCAAAGTTCGGGCGATATCACTTTTCGCTTCATCGACTGTTGCTCTCAGATCCTCCAATTTAATCGGCTCATCCATCGGAATCGCCTGCTGAAAACAGATGACTAGTTTCTGGAATATAAAGGTATTTGTGAATAATAAACCTAAATTTAGTGAATAGTGATTAGAAGTTTTTTACCTCCGTTTCACTTCACGAGCAATACGGAGTTCTCGTACAAAACGGTAGAGTTCACCGGTCTTCATACGATAAATGGCTAGATAGAAGATGCCAAAAAAAACGATCAGGATTAACGGAGCCCAGATGCCACCTGGATTCAAGAACCATGCAATTGGCAGCAAAATGAATAGAAATCCAAAGACCCATAGGATGGGAAAA
>JABXGY010000044.1 GCA_016550395.1 archaeon
GGTTTCCTCAGCTTCTTGAAGCATTTGACTGTGTACACACAAATTATCCTCAAACATCAATTGGGCTAGAAGTCGATTTTTATAGTGATTTGAAATCCAAAGTCGCAGAATTTTGTGATGACTATCGCTCTGATTTTGATTATTTCATTGGTGTTGTACACACTGTTGATCGATATGCGGTAACAGTTCTTGAGGAAATGGAAAACCTCGTCGCACAATTAGGTCTCCGTGAAGTTCTTGAAAGCTACTTCAATGAGGTGGAAGAGGCTATTCAATCACGCCTCTTTAGCGGCATTGCTCATATTGATAGTGTAATGCGTTTTGTTCCTCTTTTTCCTGGAAGTACACAATTAACGTCCTTTTGGTACACTCGCACAAAGGAATTATGCGTACTTTGTCAGAAGTTAGATGTGTTAATTGAAGTAAATTTACGTGGATTAAATCATCCTTGGAAACAAATTCATCCGACCGCTTCTCTGATCAATGAACTTATTCCAGGTGGGGCTAAATTCTACGTAGGATCAGATAGTCACTCCTTAAGCGAGTTCCAAACAGCAATACCAACTCTTATGCAGATGCATGCGTTTCTGGTTGAGCACGATAGCCTTAGGCTCCCAGGGTCTTTCTAGGTTGGCTAAACTCAGAAAAAGAATTCCAGTAGGATAATAGCCACAGCTGTTGCTACTCCGGCTCCCAATGTTTGGAGACCATAAAACCAAGGATTCTGTTCTGATACACGTCCAAGAAAAATACCCAATAAGAAGAGTAAGAAAAACCCTGTAATCGCTGATATGATTACAGCAAGTTCCCAAGGAAAAGGTATTCCAGCACCGATCACGATGAAGGGAACTAGAAGAATTAATCCTGCAATGAAAGGCGCAAACCCATCAACAAATGATGACACGATAATGGCAAAACGTGATGCTTTCTTAACCATGGTATCATCCAGTTTACGAAGCATAGCGCGTTCCATTTCACGAAATTCCCGTTCTCGTTCCGCTTTTTCAGCAAGATAGGTCCCTGCTAATCCTGAAAACATCATAGCCAAACACGCACCAATACCTGCTGTGACAACAGCTTGAGCATCAAAATGGGCAGCGAAATGTGATGCTAGGATAATTCCCAAAATGGTGAGCGTTCCATCGAACGCATTCATGGCAAAATATCGTCGGGCAATGGGTCCGAGTTCTGAGATTCGGGCTAGTTGCTCCATTTCTTCTATTCGTGTCATAATCATCAACAGCTGCTGGCATTCATTCCTATGGGTACCCGAAAAGCCTTATGAATCCACTGTGAAAAGAAGCATTATCTGAATTTTCATGAAAAGCACTTATACTTCGATAGACTTTTCTTGTTGGTACGAAAAGAATGAGACAAGAGTAGCAAGGAGCGATACGAATGGAATCCAAAAGTGATAAAATTATCTTTGGAAAAGGTGAGCTTGAAGGTCATCGGTTTCATCTTCGGAAAGATCCGAAGGGTGGTACTATTGTTATCGACGCCTCTCGATTACTGTTCCTGAATGAAACCGGTTATGACTATGCAACAGCTGCGGTCGAAGGGAAATCTGTAGACGAGGTAATTGCACTCATTAAGCAAAAATATCGGGGTGCAAAACCAGATGCGATTCGTACTCACTATGATGAATTAAAAGACAAAATATTGTCGTTCATTGCACAGCCAGATGTTTCTCCCATCGAAACTTTTGACTTTGGTGAAGTCGAACCTTTCTCTCATGAACCTCCCGCACCATATCGCATCGATTTGGCACTCACATATCGCTGTAATAACGATTGCTCACATTGTTATGTGCCCCCAGAACGGCGTGGATGGGATGCTACCCGGGAAATGGACACTAGTAAATGGAAGCAAGTTCTTGACAAATTACTAGATTTAGCCATCCCACATGTAACCTTCACAGGTGGTGAACCAACTCTTCGTGACGACCTAGTGGAGCTTATTCAGTATAGTGAGAAGATTGGCATAATCGCAGGACTGGTGACTAATGGACGGCGCCTTACCCAATCTATGGTAGATGATTTGGTCAACGCTGGGATAGACTATGTTCAAATTACCTTGGAATCACATCTCCCAGACATTCATGATCAAATGGTAGGAATAACGGGTGCTTGGAAGGAGACCGTGGCTGGTTTGAAGCGGTTCATCGCCACCGATATCTATACAATAACCAATACCACCCTAACCCAGCTAAACCGATCAACAATCACAGACACCGTCGCATTTCTAGCGAAATTAGGTCAAACTAATTTTGCTATGAATGGTCTAATCTACTCAGGAAGTGGCCGTGATGTGGCTGATAAACAAGCGATTCCCGAGCAAGACCTTGACGAACTCATCACTGACATTCTCGCTGAAGCCAGTGAGCATGATATGCGGCTCATCTGGTATTCACCGACCATGTATTGTCATTTTGATCCAACAGAATATGGTTTAGGTCCTCGACGTTGCAGTGCAGCCTACTCAAGCCTTGCTATTGAGCCTAATGGGAACGTCTTACCCTGTCAAAGCTACTTTGAATCATTAGGGAATATTCTCAAAAATTCTTGGGACACTATCTGGAACCATCCTACTGCCAAAGCGCTCCGTGGACATACCAAACTCGCTGAGGAATGCCTCTCTTGTGAGCTCCTCAAGAAATGTGGTGGCGGCTGTCCACTCTTCACAGAATACAAAGAGGTTTGTTGCCACCACAGTCTAGGCGGTTAACATCTTATTCACTCTCCAAAACAAAGCCCCTTATTGAGAGGGTCAAGCGGTGGAACTCTACACGACCCATTTTCTATGCAACCAAGCCCACCGTACAGCTCCAGCCCGACAATTCTTCTATACGCAAGCAAATTGGAAAACAGCACCTATCAGTCTTGATTTAGGTTGTGGAACCGGAGTAATTACATCCGAACTGACCTTTTCTCGTGCCCAAGCAATTGGACTCGACATCAATCCCGACCTCCTAACGCAAGCAGTAATGGATAACCTTCCCAATAACTCTGTCCACCATATTCTTGCAGACGCAACCTCTCTACCATTTCGATCGTCTGTTGCCTCCTTTGTACTAAGCCACTTCACATTAATGTGGATTCACAACCGTGAAACTGCTCTTGCTGAAGTAAAACGAATCCTCCGACCCGGGAGTCTTCTTGCAGCAATTGAACCCGACTACACAGGTCGAATTGAAATCCCAAAAGACACCGAATATACTTCCCACTCTCCTATTATCGATTACCTAATTTTCCGAGGGGCTGACCCTTTCATTGGCGGGAAGCTTCCATTCGAACTTCGAAGTATTAATCTCACTAAAATTCAGTTTGGGACATTATCTTGGGAATACAATCCTAGAACCGCTCAAACAGAAATTCGAGATGAAGTTGCCCTCCTACAAGCTAAAGGGATTCACTGGAAACCACCGGTTTTCACCTACACTCCCATTTTTTGGATCATCGCATTTAAACGAAAAATTCACTAAGAATAGATTAACTCAGACTAAGAAAAAAAAGAAGACAAGAAGGGACACCTCTAAGATTGGTTCCCTTCTATGATCGCTACGGGCCAAAGATGAGAATCCACAAGAAGACTAGTAAAAAGACAAGTATGAACGCGATAATGATCATGAAGATCATATACAGTAAGCCAACAGCAATCGCGCCAAGTACTCCAGTGTCAAAGAAGTGCATAATTAGCCAGATGTAGAGAATGAAGACAACGAGCAATGGTAGAACTATCGCGATAATCTGACCAATCAATCCAAGAGGTATTAGCAGGGGCGAGACAAAGTTTTCTATGACCCAAGATAAGACTTCGTTTAAGATAGCGCCGAGTAGAGCGATCCATAGTGCATCCGTGAATTTTGCATTTTCAGGTCCTGCAACGATACGACCTGCACCCCAGAGAATCAATGATCCAAATAACCACATGATGAGGAAGGGAATGATCACTAGTATGATGAATTCAAGAATTTGCAATACGAGTACACCCATAGAGGTTTGTTAGTAGGATGTCTGAGGAATTCTAGCCTTAATATGTTATCGGAGCATAGTTTCAGTAATCATCTTCACTGAAGGAGAGGTCGCAAGAAAAATCGTCGGTTATGGACCTTATTTTAGATGTGTGAATCAATGATTCCGATTAGATTTAGACGTTCAAAATTAGGGTTTTGACTTGTTTACTTATCGTGTCCTGTGAGGTAGGTTTAAAGGGGCTAATCCAGGTCTTTGACTCATATAGTGGGGCGATGGTCCTATGCCACATTTTCTCGATTTATTCCTTCAAGAGCTACAAGAAAAACGTGAAGCCTTCCGCCGGAGGTTAACGGGTGAAGAAGCCTCAGAATTAGATGGTCTTTTGAAGAAGGCGTTTTTCAGAGAATGGCGAGAATTGCCTTCACCTAAAACGGAAGATTTTCATGTGATTGCTGTGGATAGTGGACGGTCGATGCGGGAATATGCTGCAGGCTCTCTCATGTACATATGTCGGGCTGGTGCATACACTTCGTGGGGAAAACAATATCGGCGAGTCGTTTCAAACGCCCATATGATCAGTTCTCCACGGGAACGCCTTATTGATCTTGTGAGTTTGCGATCAGAGCACTTAGAACACCAAGTTGCTCTTGAAGCAGTGCAGACATCATCGGAGGTTGATTTGGTTTTACTTGATGGGTCTTTGTATGGTCGGATAACACATGTACCAATTGCATTCAATTATCCTGGGGAACGGGATTTGTATTTGCGATTCATGCAGACTTTTATTCGACTTCTTGAAGAATGTCGGAAACGGAAAATCCTGATATTAGGTATTAGCAAAGATTCGGTGGCTCGGCATCTTACCCGCCTACTTTTGGAAACCGTTAAGGTTCAGGTATTACAAAGGCTCGAGCAGATGCTTTCAGCCTCGGATTTCGAGCAGTTAAATCAATATCTTGAAACCAAAGATAAACAATCGGTATCAGCTATCCGATTTCTACGAAATTTATCTCTTAGCGATAGCCAAGAGCAATTGCTATGGGATTTGCTCTATGAGCTGCGACGTCCACGACCTGATTTTGCCCTAATTCAGGCCTGGACTGAAACTGCAGGGTATACAACGCCAATTGAACCCTATCCTGATATGCCATTGTTCAAATATGAGTCAAAAGATCCCGATGATTATGTTCGTCGACGGTTTGTAAACGCCTACAATGATTATCAACGAGAGGAAGATTTTGAAAACTGGGCAATTCCGGTTATGCAGGAAACATTTCAGCTTCCTACTTTCGTGACATTCTGTGCTAAACTTGCCCATAATGATACGCCGATGCGCATTGATATGCCAGCGTTTAACGCAGGTTTACCAACACGGATTTCACAAATTTCTGCATCCCGAATGCTCGATCCACCTCCTCAACGAGTTACGGATGTATTAAAACTTCTTCGAGGAGAGTACGGTGGGCCTGAGCTCTATAACGTCTTTCTAGTTCGTGCAGATCAGGAAGCGAGATTACCTATGAGTGATGTGACAACCCTTTATGAACCATTAGTGGAAAAGGAATTGAAAATACCCTTAGTGCCTAAACGACGAGACAGGAGGATACGGTATGGCTAAAACCCAACAGGATGAGCCAGTAGGATTCATTGTTGAAGAAGCCCGAGCTACAGAATTCATATTTGCTAGTGACCGAAAACGGTATCCAGCGAAATTCGAATATCTCACTGTAAACTCAGAAGAATTAGTAGATAGGACTCTCAAACCCGTTGAAGTTCTTGCTCAGGTTGAACGTATTACTTCCCAAAGCCTTGCACTACGACGTAATCTGGACATTGAAGCAATCTATCGGATTAAGGAAGCCGGAATTGATGATGTCAAAACCTGGGGAGTTGCACGGGTCTTAGGCTATTTAGTTCCTACAACGAAGGGACAACCCCCTCGAATTCTTCTTCCTCGCCGCGCTGTGACTCCAGGAAACGCGATTTATATTGCGCCAGACAGTCTTCTTGCCAAATTCTATGCTTATCCCAAAGAAGAGAGTCTTTATGTTGGAAATCTGATTTCCCGCCCTCAGATTCCCGTGCATTTACGTATTAACGGTTTTCGACGGCATGTCGCCATTCTAGCTCAAACGGGTGCAGGTAAAAGCTATCTCACAGGTGTACTAATCGAGGAACTCATGAATCGAGGAGCAACTGTAATTATTATTGACCCTCATGCCGATTATGTCTTTTTGAGTCAGAGTGTCAAAGGCGACAAACATGGTTTCTCAGACCGTGTCACGGTATTTCAGAATCCCGAAAGTACTGGACGATATAGCAAGAAAGATATCGGTGGGGTAGAATCCTATACAGTTCGATTAGCTGATCTTGATTTTGACGAATTATGTGGAATTTGTGGTATTGGAGAAAAATATACGAATATACGGACAGGTTTGGCGACGGCTCTGAAACAACTCCAAGAAAGGAATGTTGTCTATCTCACTGAGGATATCGAAAAGGAATTGAATGTGGTGGCCAATACTGAGGATTTAGATAAATCCATCCGCTTTGGTGCTATCAACGCTGCGAAATACGTTAGACGCCTTAACCGCCTTCGCGTCTTCTCTCGCAGCGGTGTGCCTGTAGACAAAATCATCAAGCCGTATCATTCGTCGATTATTGATTTATCTGGGCTTGGCAATCGCAGCACAGATTACATCGTCAGTCGCCTGTTAAAAGATGTCTTTGAAGCTGTGGCTACTGATGCCTTTGCATATCCTGTTTTTGTAGTCGTGGAGGAGGCGCATACCTTTGTCCCCCCTGATTTCCCCACCTATTCTGCGAGTATTATTCGACGAATTGCACAAGAAGGACGAAAATTCGGTGTCTTCCTTCTCTTAATAAGTCAACGACCTGGGCGAATCCATCCAGATAGTCTCAGCCAATGTAATAGCCAGATCGTCCTAAAAATAACTAATCCCCGGGACCAAAACGCTATTGCTCAATCATCTGAAAGACTAAGTGAGGACCTTATCTCTGATCTACCAGGCTTAAACGTAGGAGAAGCTGTTGTAGTTGGTGATATTACCCGGACACCTGTAATGATTAAGGTTCGATCCCGTAATACACGCGAGGGTGGCGCCGATATTGATGTGGTCGCCAGTCTCAAAAAAGCCCGAAAAGTTGCTGGAATTGATATTCAACTCGAAGGTGAACGTAAACAGGAAAAGAAATTGAAAGGAGCGTTTTCTGAGGTGTAATCATCGTGGCGATTACTATTCTGCACACCTCAGATTCACATTTGGATATTCCCGCTATCAAATTTGGCTCTCGACGTTATGAACGTAAAAATGATTTTCTCAAATCCTTTGATACAGTAATTGCAGCTGCTCTAGAAAAGAAACCTGATCTTTTTCTCCATTCTGGCGACCTATTTGACGGATTAAATCCACGAAATCCGGTTCGAGCCCGAGTCATGGAAGCCTTTAGAAAATTACACGAGAAACAGATTCCTATTTACATTATCAGCGGAAACCATGATGTTCCCCGCGCGCGACGTCACGGAGTTGCTCCCCTACTGGAATACGCCCGAACAGGCTTTGTCACCTTCTTTCCTGAATGGGAAACAATACAATCTAACACCATTAACTTGTATGGTATTGAAGTTGAAATCTCAGGGATTTCCTTCAACCCTACACTTTTACCTTCAGAAGATCCCCTTCATCAATTATCCATTCCGGGAAAAGGTGATGTAAACATCCTTCTGGCCCACTATAATGTCGAAGGACTTCGTGGAACCTTTCCCTATGAACCTGATATCCTTCTCAAGTCTATCCCCAAGAATCTGACCTATCTTGCAGCCGGTCACAACCACGAATTTCAAAAACAACAAGTTGGAAACACCATAATTTGTACCCCCGGAAGCACAGAGCACGTAACCTTCGCTGAAGAATCCCAAAAGAAGGGTTATGTCTGGTTAGAAATTGACACAAATGGTGTACAAAAACTCCAATTCTTTCCCATTGAAACCCGACCAATGCAAACACTCAATATGACGATTCCCGCGGATGCTAATATCAATCAGATGCTTATCAAAGAAATTAATCGCCTACGAAATCCTCAGCTTATTCTCCGGTTTCGCCTTCAGGGCGTCATGACAATTAAGTCAGCGGAACAGTATCGTCGCTCTGAAGTTGTACGCCATGGATTTGCAAAATGCTTCTCTACTGAAATCGTAGACGAACTCGAATACATCAGCCCTGATCCAGATTTTCTTATTCCAGAAACTGAATTGAAACCACCAATCACTGAATATCGTGATTATGTTGATTCAAGAATTAAACAGGAGAAAGATCCAGAAAAGAAGACTTTGCTCCAAAAAGCGTTAGATCGCGGGCTAGCGTTGTTAGAAGAATCCGGAGGTTGGTGAGGAATGGTTGTTTTACGGCAATTAGAGGCTCGAGATTTCAAGCACTTAGATCTTGATATAACCTTTCCTGAAGGCATCCTCGCGATTAGTGGTCCAAATGAATCCGGAAAATCTTCAATCTTTGAAGCCATACTCTTTGCCTTCTTTGGACGAACCCATAAAGCACCTTTAGGACAAAAAGACCGCCTCATAAATTACGATGCGGAAAAACTATTCGTACGATTATTCTTTGAAGTCGAAGGTACCCAATACAGAATTACACGACAAATCCATCGAAAACGTCCCAGTACAGCCCAACTCCACAAAATTGCTCAATCTGGACAAACTTCTCTTTTAGCAACGGGAGTCAAAAATGTTGAAGCTGAGATAAGCACTCTACTTAATGGAGTAGATCTGAATGACCTATTGGCGAGTAATATCGTACTTCAGAAAGATTTAGACCGCCTAGCAAATATGCAGAAAATGGAACGTCGACACGTTATCAATGCTATGATGGGACGCGAGTGTTTTTCACATGTAGATAATAAACTGGCAAATGAACTTCGACCCTTAAGAAACACCCTCAAACCAACAGAAGAAACTCTCAAAGAACTGCGGTTCCGTAAAGATGCGTATATAGAACAAACTCGGGAATTAAAAACACAGCAAAAATCCTTGACTGAAATTGAATATCAATTAAAGGACATTAGTCGAACTTTTGCCCAAAGTGAGAAGAAATTCAAGGCTGTCAAGGCTTACAAGTTAATTAAAGAAAAACAAGAGGATTTGGAGCGGGAACTCAAGTTCCGACTAGAAACCAAAGACCGCTTGGAAAAGCAATTAACGAATTTGGATAAACTCCAAAGACAACAAAAGAAACTTAGTGGTCAAGCAAAACAGCTTGACTATCTCCAAAGTAATATGACCATCTTTGAACAACTACAAGACGCATCTGAAAAACTCAAAGCCACTGTAGACGAACAACAAATGACGACAGAAGTCATTACATCACTTGAAGGCCAAGTGGGCGAGTTAAAAACACTGCAAGATGCTGTAATCGAATATGAACAAATCAAGAATCAACGAATAAGTATCGAGGTCAGCCAACACCGGGTTCTCTCCCCCCTTGTTTACATACCTTCGATTGGTCTTCTCTCCGCTGGAATTATGGCACTCTTCTTCAACCTTATCATTGGGATTGTTTTTCTACTAGCATCCATTCCCTTTGTAGCCTATCTCAGCAAGAATTACTTTACTTATAGTCGCCTTGCACCGAAACTAGATCTGTTGCGAAGAAAAGAGGAAGAATTGAGTGAACAGGTATCGAGGTATAGGACTAAAGAAACTTTTGAAGAACAACTTCAAGAGCGCCTAGTCCGAGATCAAGAACTAACCGTACAAATCGCACAGCTCTCTACACAAGTTCAAAGCCAACTCAAAAATCTCTCTCCGACTTTGTTAGAAGGAATAAAATTACCAAAGGGTTCTGACCCAAAAACCCTACAAAACACCGTAAAAATCGTAGAACAAAGACTTTTGGAACTTCAAGCAAGTCAAAACTCAATTAATGAGCAGTTACAATCAATTGAAGGACAATTGGCAGATCTTCGCGAAGCGAAAGAAGATCTTACACGAATTGAGAAAGAAACTACTAACCTGCGGGAACAACTTTCTTCATTAACTCTTCCCCCCCTTCCTGAAGAAATTGATGAGTATACCGAAGCGTTGTATGAACAACTCGACCAGCAAATCAAAGCCATGGGTGAAGAAAAGGCTACCATGCAAGAGAATCGGAGAAATACTGTTCAGCGTATTGACGAACTTTCGGCTCTTCTAAAAGAAAACGAAGGTGTTCTAGAAGAATTCACAAATAAGGAACGGGAATTTTCCCAGCTTGATCAGAATATCAAATCCGGTGAACTCACGATTGAATTAATACGTGAGGTCGCTGAACACGGTCGTGAACAAGTACGTCCACGTGTTGTTCATGTCATGGAGCGTATCTTGGCAACGATCACGGATGGAAAATACCGGTTTCCCAAACTGAGTGAAGACTATAGCCTCAAGGTCTACTCGGCAACAGCTGGTGAATATGTACAAGCTACACTCTATAGCGGTGGCACCGAAGACCAATTCCTCTTAGCTCTTCGCCTTGGATTTGCCATCGCATTGCTTCCCCAAGGTCGTGGTGCAACCCCCCAATTTCTTCTACTCGATGAACCTTTCGGAGGCTCTGATATTCAACGCCGGGATAATATCATTCGTCTTCTGAACGACGAATTATCTCGAACCTTTCAACAAATTATCGTCGTGAGTCATCAATCGGCTGTTCTCTCAGCCTCTGAACATCAATTCCGAATGACTAATGGGCGAATTATCCGTTCAGATTAGTTATATTGTTTTATTAAGGACTGGGCGTGTTTCTTGACATTGATATCCTCGGTTTTTAAGAAATCCATATTGATTTTCATGGGTCAATACCGTCAATTGAGTTGCACCATTAATTTCACTCAGGAACTCAGTAACCGTTAATACAGCAGATAAGAAGTGAGAGTCTTGATTAGTTTTAGCTAACCAAATTCTTACATATTGATAGTCAGTGGTTAAGGCTTCGTTATTTTCTTGACGAAGTAACCAAAGATTGGGACATGGTATATCGGTTTCTAGTAATGTGTATAATCGATTCATGTTTCGTAAATATGACCAGATATATTGTGAGGGAAAATTAATTCCCAACCCCGGCTCAAAACCCATCGGTAATTGTTTACGTGCTTCCCATTTTAGAGGAATTCTTTGGATACTAGATTTGACTGGGAGAAGAGATTCACGTTTTAAAATCTTAGTGAATCTCCCCTCATTTCCTGAAAGGTTAAAATCATTAGCGCGGAAAAAACTGACGGCTTCATTATCCTCGGCTATCGTAGTTAGTTGTGAACAGCCGTTCGTCTGAGCAATTTGGGAGGCATGTTCTAACAAGAGTGAGCCAATGCCTTCATGGCGACGCTCAGGATCAACAATAATCCATGCGATAATACCCTGATTTATGTTCGGTGTAATTTTCTCAAAAAGGAGTTCAACCTCTCCTAGGATGGCATCTTTGGTTCGAGCTACTAGAACGATGCCATCAGCTTCTTCCATTACCCGCAGATGAAGGTTGAGTATGTCAGGGTCACTCCATGGACCTTTTTTCTGCCAACGTTCCCATTTAGAGAGCCCTCCTTCTTCAGATGTGCTTCGATTGAGGGTTATAAGATCGAGTAAGTCCCGTTTTGCATCAGCTTCTGCTACTATAATTTCTTTCACAATTTTTGCTGAAGGCTATTAATTAAAATAAACTCTTCTCTAAAGCCATATCAATTACTATTTTCTGACCCCAAAATAGATAATAGTCGGTTTATATGCTATTCACGGCGGAGACACGGAGATCATAATCATGAGCAGCTCAGATCAAATTCAACGGTGGCAAAAAGCCTTCCCTCTAGCAGGATTCAACCCCGCACTCGAAGCACCATCAAACGAAGAAATAAGGATCGCTCAGCAATTTTGTCCAACAATCTATGCTGACTTAGAATTAGTTAAGGAGGAACAAGCCGATTTAACAAAACATCTTGGGATTGGTGGAAAAGCATATGGCTTCTTTGCATCTCTTAAAAAACGTATACAAGGCAAAGACTTTGCAGGAATTGTCGATACCCTATTTCTGTTGTGTCTCGGCGATTTCCCTAATAACCTCACAGGAGCAAAACTCGCGATTCTGGGAGTCAGCCTTCCTGAGAGTGAAATTCCTTGGGATAAAGAAATGCGCAAGGTATTAGATCAGCTTCGGGAACGGCTCCAATCCGAATACTCACAACAAACTCGTGACTATATAAGCAATCTCTACCACACAATTTTCCCTACTGAGCAAACACCAACGTGTGTTCTTAAATTCCGTGTCAGCAAGGATCCTACGGATTCCAACATCTACTGCATTCAATATTTTGCCTATTGGCCAATTCAACTGTTTCCCCGCCACCTATATGATTATGAACCAATTTATGTCATCGTCCGAAAAGAGGGCAAAACGTACCAGCCACTAGTAATCTCATTTAATGCTGAATATGGTGCCCGACCCTTACTGAAAGGAAAACGACCAGGACATATGATTCGAACATTTTTCAATTGGGATAGTAAAGACTTACAAATAACCCCTGATGATTTCAACCCAATGGCAGACTATATGACGAAAGCCTTTGGGGGAAGTTACTACTATGAGGAAGTACCCAGCGACCGTCGTGTGAGTCACACAGAGAATCTTCGATCTGGTGCTCATAACATTGCATTTTATGTCCCTAATAGGTGGCATTCATATGATCTTTGCACGGCTGATGTACGCCGAGATAAGATGGCACTACCTTGTAATCTTCATCCACTTAAAACACAAGATTTGCTTCATATTGAATGGAATGTCCTGAATCCTTTCCAGGCTCCCTTTCTTTATCCCAATATAGGAAAGAAAAATGCGCTTATGCATTTCCCGCTAGATGCGTCCACACTCTGGAAGAGTGAAATATATCGTCGATGGAGTGACTATGCCATGGTGGAGTTTCATATTAAACACGGGCGACCATCTCAAACGGTATCTAACATGTATGCATATCAAGTCGGGCTTTTCATCGATTTGTTCGGAGAAATCACTGGGGAAGGGATGGGGTTAAGTATGTGGCCATTAATTGAGGCGCGTGAACGTGAAATCGAAGGGACTCTTTCCTTTATCGAACGATTACGACGACCAAAGAAATAGGATGTGTTGATACTGACATTGAATCGAGCTACTGAGGCGGCTCCGTCAATCGCTGAGCGTGGGTCACACCAACGATTTTGGTGGGCTCTTCTGGTCACACTTTTTGTTGTCTTCTTTATTTGGGGATTCTTCCAACCCTACCCATTAAATCTAATTTTATGGGCTGTTGGATTATTGTTTTTGGTCATTTTTCTGATTCTAATATATCGAAGTGCTCGGGCTCCTACAAAGATAGAGCTGGCTGAGATTCGCCGGTTAATAGTATGTGATAAATGCGGTGTTGAAACCGAAGGACCCTATGAAGCAGGCGACCATGTTTTTCGCGAAATTGGACCTTGTCCACGCTGTGATGGACGTCTTTACATTAAGGCAATTTATAGTATTGAAAAGAAAAAACCGCTTAAACGCCAGCAACCCCAAAAGACTCCTATCATGGAAGATGAAGTGACTAAAGATACAAACTAGTTGGCGCTCATCAGTCTCTGAATATTGCCAGAAAATAATCGCTTAAGGTCTTCCTTGGTTACTTTTAGTCGTTGGAAGATTTTCAGTTGGTTTTCAAGAATATCGTA
>JABXGY010000330.1 GCA_016550395.1 archaeon
GTGTCGGCGAAGTTGGGGGGGTACCAGTTACCGAGTTTTGGATATTCGAGTAAATGGCATGGAATACCTCTATTGTTGAACAAGTTCGTGAGTGTTTGTGTGTATTTTCGGGGAATTGCTTGGTCTTCTTTGCCGCGGATGATAATGCCTTTGATGTCGTGATGTCTGACATCGTCGATTAGGGGTTTCCATTTTTCGGGTTCGTTCATCCATGGACCACCGGGGGAAACAGCGATGAAGCCACATACAGGTATTGTTCCTGTGAGTGCAAGTCTTATGGCGAGATCAGCTCCCTTTGAAAGCCCGCCAGCAACAGAGTGTTTTAGGTCAAGTGTTTTGTTTAGGTTGATTTTATCGACATAGGCTTTGATTTGGTGAATTGATGTTTCGTAGTCTGGCCAGTACCCGGTAGCGATTCCTGACCAGTACCTGTTAGTGGTTTGGGGCATTCCAAGTATGTAGCCGTAGTCAATGACTGTTTTCCATGCCTGGTATTCTTCGTTAATGAGACTAGCTTGGGCGTGGAGAGCTAACATCAGGGGGGTGGAAGGGTTGGTGGTTTCTGGGAAGACAGTAAGGTTGGTATGGTCCTTTGATGCTTGCTTGGCACGTTCCACGCTGATTGAGACGAGTCTTTCGAATTCGGGCATGCCCTGTAGGGGTTTGAAGGCGGGGGATTCACGTAAAATGGTCTCATTATACCAGCCGCCAGCATCTAGGATCTCGTTGAGTAACTCGAAGAACAGGTCGTACTTTTCCAGTTTTATTGCTGCTGCCATCTGAGTGTAATAGATTTCAGGTTTGAAGTCGGGAAAGTCAGTGGCTACTTCTTTTAGAAAATCTATAGTTTCTTGATACTTCCGCTTTTCATATAAAGCACCAACTGTGCGTAGATGGCGCCAATATTGAAACAAGTGCTTCACTAAGTAAAACCTCCAATGGCGTATGCTTTAAGGATCGCATATGACGCATTGATTTTGTCCAATTTTGTTTAATTATTTTTGAATGAGGCAATCATTCCCTGTCAACCATTTACAAAAAGAATGACACCTACAAAGTAAAGAGAACAATTATAATGGGCCCATACAAGCCATGTATTTTTGAGAAATCCATCCGTAAACCGATTTTTCAAGTTATTTCTCCATTTTTTAAAAAAGTTCAGTAAGGCTTGGGTTTGTGAGTATAAAGGCGTTGGTTATACAAAATCTGTTTCACAACTCATTTTTAGGGATGTTTGTAATACTTTTCTTTAGATAAATTGGACGCATTTAAATACGTGGATGAATTGCAAACAAATCTAGGAATTCATTAGGGGTGAAAAAATGACAGAAAGATGTGAAGAGGAATTAGGCGAGGATGGAAAACGACTCCTTCAGCGGTTGGCAAATTTAGAATCTGGACTAGGTGAAAAACAGGTAAATGAGGTTGTTACTTTAGCGAAAGCATTGGCACACCCACAGCGATTGAAATTACTAGCAGCGATTGGTGCTAAAGAAGTATGCGTATGTAAGCTGGTCGGAGTAATAGAGTTGAGTCAGCCAGCCATTTCACATCATTTGAATATACTGGCACGAGCAGGGCTATTACGGCGACGGAGAAAAGGACGGTTTAATCATTATCAAGCAAATCCTAAACTCGTTCAGCAATTAGCAAATCAGGTTCAGGATCTTTTAACTGAATAAGAAATCTGTTTTTGGTATGCTTTGTATTTTCTGTGACTTGATTGCATATTAATTTAGGAATCAGCTGATTTTATAGATGTGTGTATGGGTTCAGACCAGAGTTTTGGTTTAAGTCGGAGGGCGATTTTAATGAAGGCAACCATCAAAGGAACTTCCCAAAGGACACCAATTACAGTAGCAAATGCAGCCGCAGATCCGGGACCAAAAAGGAGAATTGCTGTTGCGATTGCTATCTCAAAATGAGAGCTACAAGCGATTATTGTACTAGTGACAGTCTGTTTGTATGTAAAATTAAGTTTGTAACAGACAAAGAACACTGAGGTAAACATGATGGCATAATTGAGGAGAAGAACACTGCTAATCCAGAGAACATCAAGAGGCTGGGTTAGGATAACTTGACCCTGAAAAGAGAAGAGAACGATTAAGGTGATGAGGAGCGCGACAATCGCGATTTTATCCAAGACTGGTTTAAAGTTTCTGCCGTACCAGTCTTGACCTCTGGTGTTATAGACATGGCGTTTTACTATAATGCCGGTGACAAGGGGAAGAACGAGGAAAAACATTGTACCAAAGAGGAGGGTGATGAATGGGACGGTGACATAAAAACCAATGAAGAATGAAGCGAGCGGTGCATAAAGAAGGAGGATCAAGATAGAATTGATTGAGGTAATAACCAAGCCTAGATTGATGTTGCCCTTTGCAAATTTATTCCAAAACAGGACCATTGCCGTGCAGGGCGAAACTGCCAGAAGAATAACCCCAATGGCATACCCAGGATTCGCAGCTAGAATAGTACTGGCCAATAAAAAACCAAGGAATGGATTAACAATCCAATTGGCAACGAGCGTGATGATAAGCGGTTTGGGAAATTTAATGGCGTTCTTAATCTCTCCATATTCGATATTGATGAGGGTAGGAAACATCATGAAAAAAAGGCAAATAGCAATAGGAATGGAAAATCCCGCAAACTGGAGCCCTGCAAGTGTCAACGCGAATGCAGGAAAGAGCCACCCTAATAATATTCCAAGGATCATGAAGGACAGAATCCAGAGAGTAAGATACTTTTCAAAAAGACCCATCTGAACGGATTCCTCGTAATCAGAGTTAGATAACTGAGATTCGCTTTCGTTGGTCATTTTTTAACCTCGAGATATTTGACGTATTAAACTATTTAAATATTTAAGTATATAATTGGTTAGAATGTGTTGATTAGATCATTGAAAATCCTAGAACTGCAATTGCATAGGTGTCTTCCTTTCACGGAAAAAAAGTTCAGGAAGGCTTGGGTTTGTGAGTAAAAACCTTAAGATGCAACCATTTGCCTTTTCAATATACTGAGGCGTAGGACAACCAAGAATGACTCAAAGGGTTTGCAATTGATTTCTTTAGGTTGTTTTTCCAAACTTTCCAGTAAGCCAGAGTATACCTATGATTGCAGCAGGTATTCCAAAGATGATTACAGCCCAGATGCCCACAAACAACCAGGTGTAAACGAAATAGCCAAGGGGTAAGCTTGCAAATGGTGTAAACCAGTTTCCATCAATCCATATTTTGAGGCACACGCCCACAAAGACTAAGAAACTGAATCCACCACTACCACCACTCCGTTTTCCACCACTTACTCCCTTCGGTTGAGCTTTAATTTCCGCTTTGACTTCGGGAGTCAACACAACAAACCAAGCAATGGCAGCAACTAGTCCCACCACTGCTAGGGTAGGTAACCCAACAAAGAGGAGCGTCCATAGGAATAAGAAGATACACCAATGAACAGCTGTTGCCATGGAGAAATCATTGAACGTCCATGTGCCAAATCCACCGATCGCTGAAGTCTTAACGTACCAGTCCAAGGTCAGAATGAAACCGACGATGGCACCGGCCATGATAAGAATAAAGATCACAATGAAATACCAGTATCGTCTTGCCAGATTCCTCCAGAATTTTTCTTCAGGTTCTTTTTCAATTGACATGTTTTCTTCTTCTGCCATTTGAAACACTTCACAGCCATTAGGCAAAATTATGTGAATGCAATTGGCTTCACTATTTGTATGTAAAAACCTTGCTGTAATACTATTGATATGTGGTAGAATGTCCAATTGAGAGAACCTGTAAAATAGGTTTGGGTGTAAGGCTGAAATCTTGATTCCCCACATAAAAACTAGAATTTTATAAGATACTCCACTTGTCCATATTATTTCTCAGAACGCGCTTTGTTTAGAATGGGGTAGATTTGTTCGGAATTGATGATCGTCTTGCTGTCGACTTTGGCTTTGGTGGGATGAAGGAGAATAGCATGGGTTTGATTACCACCCACCCCGCCATGATTACCGATTAATTCCTCATACGCGGCTACGGAACCGTCAGGGTACACCGGACTAATCAGGGTAATATCTCCATTATTGGGAAATTCTGCGAGCCGCAGCAGCTGTTTAACGCGAATCTCAGGGTTTCCATAAGGGGCGAGGGGATTGATTCCATCCATTTTACCAGTTCGTAATTCAACCGCTCCTTCTTTGCTAAGAAGGATTGGACCTCTATTCACATCCTCAACTATGGCGAAGCCAACGCCCTCATGGGCGACAAGTTTGGATACAAATCCTGGGAATTGCTGTTCAAAATCTTGTAGAGTAAGGCGACCTTTTTGAGTTCTAAAGTAGATTTGTGCAAGGTTTCCTGACGCGCAAACAATGACATCCTCTTGGGAGAGACCTTCTGTATCAACTCGGTCTTTCTCATCTATCTGTCGATAGAAGCTACTGAGTGCACCCTTACCTTTCTTCCCTTCCACTTCGCGTTGGCCAGTGTTTAGATCATCCACTAACCCACCAACATAGCCTACATGAGCATCAATGGATTCGATTTCGCCTACCGAGAGTTTGCCTTCTAATAAGTTACCAATTAAATTCTTGATAGAATATCCATAGCGTTGTTTGAAGGTCCACCCTACCGATTGACCATGATCTGAAAGCACAAAGAGATGATAGGGGCGTGGAGCGATATTTTCGATTGCGTGGAGAACACGTCGGATCTGTTTATCAAGTCCCCGAAGTGCTTTGAGGGCATCGGTGGTCATGGGACCTGAGTGATGAGCAATTTCGTCATAACCAAGATAGGTAACATAAACCCCTGGTACCCCTCGTGCAACATCTTGAATCACCATAGAGGTAGCAATATCTCGCATGAAAATGTTAGTTACTGCTCGTGTGCCTGGGTAGAAATGTGCGAATCGGTTCATCCGGGGTTTGCGGCGTGTTATTGTTTGTTTGATAATTTGGCCAATTTCGACAATGATATCCCAGATAGTGTAGATAATACTACGGTTCATTGCCCAGGGATTTAAGAGGTAATAATAGAGGTCTTTACTTCTCCGACGACCTGCTTCTGAATCCTTATCCGTTAACGTTGACATAGTAAAGAAGGAATATGTGGCATCACCACTTGTGAGGTTACTCACACTAGATCCCCCATTTCGAAGGATGCCCCCACCATCAGATGCACGCCTATCGATGAACTGGGCATCTGATTGTTTGTTAGAAGTCATCATGCGGTCTTCATCTTTTACGAACCAACGAAAGGCGGGAATATCGTGGTTATTACCATACATAATCCCAGCTTGACAGGAAGAGGTCATAGAGGGAATACCACAATCATAACCTGTAAGTTCGTGGCTACCACGATCCAATAGATATTGGATGGTGGGCATATATTCTCGTTTGAGGGCCTCCTGTATCACCGGATAGCTTAACCCATCGATTTCTAAAGCGACCACTCCTGGTGTTTGGGGAATCTTCTCGGTTTCGATTTCTTTCTTAATTTGCTTTGCGATGTATTGATTGAAGAAGGTACTATCGTCGTCTAGCCCTACGATATTAACCACGATCGCGTTAAAGGTTGAGAAAATAAGACCCGCAAGAAGAGCAGCCCAGATATTGATAACAGAGAAACCAGGCATGAAGACAGCTAGAATCCATAGTAAGAGACCATTGATAATGAACATAATAACAAAGGATATTGCAAAGCCCATCCACCATCGGGCTATTAGGGATGCAATTTTAGTAAAAATGGGGCGGATTAGAACACTAATTAGAGCAATTAGGGCGACAATAATGTAACTAGTACCCAATGCAGGGAGTACTCCGCCAGTAAAGAGTCCTTCTATTATGATTCCACGATAAAAGAGAGCCGTGATTAGTAGGCATATTGCGTCAATGTTCCAAGTGAGGATAAAGCGGGCAACCCGGATTGTCTGGTAGGGTTGTTCATCAAGTTGCCAGATGAGGAAAGCACCAACAAACAACACGTTGACCATTAGGATGGCAAAGAACCAACTTAATGCATCAAGAAAAACGAGAGCTGGACCAACGGCTTCAAAAGGTGTTAGATAGTGAAATGTATAGCTGATGATTCCGCCAATAATAGCAAGAATGGATATCCCTACCCCCAAGGGAATAGCCCAGTGTTTCTTGGATGCTGTTCCATATGCCAGTATAATGCCAACAATTGAAACGACAATAATTATGACTACTAATGCGTAAAGACCATTTACAAGCATTGGGACTGTTAGTCCAATATTAGCGAGATACTCCACAAATAGAGCATATAATGCTGGATCGCTTACTTGAATAGTACTGATAATCTCAACAACAGCATTTGTTTGAAAGAAACGGTATACGCCGAGAAAAACGAATAATCCCATAACGATAATATCGACCCCAGCAATAATTTTGACGATTCGGGGAGCACGTTTGGTTTTTGGTTTTAAGGGATCTAACAACGCATCCACCTCTATATCAAAAATCTAGTCACTAATAGTCCAAGGTTGTTTAAAGCGTTCACTCGCCTTTTCTACAAAATGACTATATAATATCTTGTGGTGTTACAACTTGATCAATCAGAAAAAAAGTTGTAGTGTGGTTTGAGATTAAAAGTTAGACAGTCAATGTTTTACAAAAGGTTGGTATTCTGATAAAAAATAGAATTTTACTTTTTTTGGCGTAATTGAACGAGGGTTCGATCAATTGTATTTTGAAGGGTTGGATTCCAGTCTCGTCTACGAAGTTGAAGTAAGGGTTCGATGGCTCGTTGATCTCCAAGTTGACCAAGGGCGTATGCGGCTGCGATTCTAACTTCCAGATTGGAATCATTTAATCTATCGATGAGTGGTAGGACAGCTTCACAATCGTCATGGCGTGCGAGCTCACGACAGGCAACCATTCGGGCTCCAGGGTCATTGCTGCGTAATCGAATCAAGATTGGTGCGAGTACCCAATCAGCTCCCATTTTTTCGAAGGCACGAACCACTGCTTGGCGGACTTCAGATGAATTGTCATGCATGGCAATACCGAGAGCTTCATAAGCACGTCCATTGCGCATTGCACCCAGCTCAGAGGCAGCCCGAGCTCGTTCTATAGCATCAGGATGCGTCTGTAGGATTTTAGCTAATGCTTCAATCTTATCTGGGTTGCTCAATCCTTCAACCCCAAAAGATTCTGTATATTCTACATCACTTAACTTGGGTAAAAATCTGTGTGGTAAGGAGTTCAATATTGGTTTTATTTGTGATTACCTTTATCAAGGAACAAATTGACAGCTTTTCTAGATGTTATTTAGTGGTGGAAATCCGATAGGGTACATAATCAGTCATTTGAACATTCTTTTCCAGTAGCCTTAATGCCATGACAATTTGACCACGATGATATGTGATGTGATTGATTATATGAAAGAAGATTTCGTTAAATTCAATGGTGATATCTGTGTTTTCTTTCCGAATTGTATATTCGTTAACCTTTCTTTCATTAATTAGTTCTATCCATAACTGCGTATATCTGACAATGAAGTGAAACAACTCTTCTCTAGACATTGAATTAAAATCTGGTTCGGGGTCTCGATTTTTTCTTGTCCAATCGTGATACCATTCCCAAGTATCCTTGGCTAGGTGGATATACCGGTTGCGAATATTTCCACCATGGACACCGAAAGATTGGTTAAACTCTTCATCAGATAATGCTTCTACGAGTTTCCAAACTTCCCTATCCGCCCATTGCATATATGTTGCCATGTTCTTCAAGAGCTTCATTAGCATCAAAGAACCTTTACCTTGATTTTTAGAATAAAACCCTTGCCTACCTTGGTTTTTGTAAGTGAATTTTTATTAGGAACCTAGCTTGAGATTTAGGATAATCATAGATTCACAGTGAATCATGAGGGAACAAAAAATGAAGAAAGTGTTTGCTTATGTGTGCTTAATTAATGGAATATACGATATAATCCTTGGACTAGTTTTTCTTATCATTCCGCGCTTCTTGCTGAACTTTCTTGGTGCTCCAGAGAATATTTTTACTGCGACCAGTTTTCAAGTGATTGGTGTATTACTCCTCAGTCTTGGCATCGGCTTAGTTGCAGCATTTCGTAATCTTGATGGCTTGCTCATAATTCCATTTATCAAGATTATTGCTCACCTCGCAGGCGGTATAATGATTTATCATGCTATTACTTCAGCGTTATCGGTCATGATCATCGTTTTTGGCGTCATCGATATCATCTTTGCGTTGCTATACATCCTCTTCTTCCTACTCATCAAAGATTACAACTTTCGTGCTGTCTTCAAAACCTCTAGAACCTAGGAAATAGTGACAGACTCCTTTACCAAAGCAGGTATGATATTCATGCCTGCTCTCTTCTCTGTTTTGATTAATAGATTTTTAAAGGTAATATAATAGATTTGAGAACAATAGGGTATGGGCTTGATGTTTGTCCAGAATATATGGATATGTCTGTTGGAGGGTCACAAATGACAAAGAATAAAGCAGCTCCAAAAGTGTATGAGTCGTTGATTTCTCTCTATCGTGATTATATCATTACTGAGTCGATTCGGGCAATACTTGTTTGGGATCAATTAACTTACATTCCTCCCAAAGGAATCCCTTTGCGGGGTGAACAGTTAGCTCATTTATCAAAATGGAGAGTCCAATTTCTCAAAAGTCCTGAGCTTCAGAAGCTGCTGAATAAGGCAGAAAAAGACACTGTTTTGAAGCAATTAACTTTCCCTCAGAAGCGTAATGTCCATCTGATTCGTCGAAAAGTCAATGAATGGGCGTCAATTCCTGAAAAGTTAGCAATAGATCTCATGAAGCAGCAAGCCATCGCAATGGGGGTCTGGAGACGAGCTAAACAAACACAGGATTGGTCGCTATTTGAGCCAGAACTTGTGAAATCCATGGAGCTCTACAAACAACGAGCTGAAATCCTCATGGATGTCAATGATGCTCCAACACCGTATGATGCGTTAATTGACCTTAATGAACCCAGTATAACACAAGATGTTATTTCACGTGTATTTACTACTACTCGAAAACAACTCATTCCACTTATAGAACGTTATCATGCCGCAAGCCAATCTTTAGATTTCTCCTTTCTTAAACGGATTGTATCAATTCCTGTTCAAAGGCAAATATCAACAGCTTTGGCAAATTTCATTAAATATGATACAACTTCACCTGAGGCTACTGGTCGGATTGATGAGACCGAGCATCCTTTCTCAACGGGATATCTTACAGATCTACGCATCACAACTCACTATTATGAGACTAATTTTACTGCTGCATTCTACAGTACTCTCCACGAAGGTGGACATGTACTCTACGCTGTGAATCTGTTAAAGGCTAAACCAGAGTTTATGTTTCAGCCGATTGGTAACCAGTGTAGTGGTGGTTTCAGTGAGTGTTCAGCCCGGTTCGTTGAAAACGTGGTGGGGCGTTCACCAGAATTCATCAAGGCGTTCTATCCACAATTGAACCAGCTTACGAAGGAAGCTTTCAAGGATATCCCCGTTAATCGTTTCACGCAATCCGTTAATCGTGTTCAACCTTCAAAGATACGGATTGAAGCAGACGAGTTGACTTATCTGCTTCATATTATCATTCGTTTCGAAATCGAACGAGGGTTGTTCGCTGAGAAAATCAAAATATCTGAACTGCCACTATTATGGAACCAAAAATACGATGAATACCTTGGTATTGAAATTCTAAATGATGCAGAAGGCGTTTTACAAGATATTCACTGGGCCTGGGGTTTTGTAGGATATTTTCCAAGCTATGCATTAGGCAATCTCTATGGAGCCCAACTCCTTGCTGTAATGGAGAAGGAACGCCCAGATTGGCGAAGCCAACTGGCAGAAGGTAACTTCTCACCAGTGAATCAGTGGCTCACTGAACGCTTCCATGGACATGGTAAGTTATATGATCCCGAAGATTTACTCCGTCATTCAACAGGTGAGGGATTAACTGCAAAACCATTCATCAAATATGCGGAAGCCAAATATTCAGACTTATTTAACTTGTAAAGTATCTTTTATTCGGAATTAGTTTTACTTCATTGGATAGAGGTCCGCAACTATTAAGATTAGTAAACCAGGAACGGTTCCAGTAAATAGTATACCAATGATACCTGTCGCATTCAATCTTCTCTTATGAGCCTGAAAATCATGCCGCCAATGAAACCAGATAATGGTGAATATGAAGCCAATTATAACAGTCAGAATCACGAAGACTAAAATCAGGGTTGCCAATAATCCGAATGTTGTTCATAATATCGGATCAATCATTATAGGAAAGAAGGGCCATAATAGCCATCCTCTGATAGCTATTGACAGAATGGAGAAGGGTATTTGGAGCTAGGTTCCAATATTCACAACGGTTTGGGAGTTATTCTTATTAGTCATTTCAAATCATGTCTTTGAGGGCTTTTTAAGGAGTAATTATCTGACGTTTTAATGCGCTTTAAACCACTCCTGAATATTCAAAGCTGAATTACAAAGGCTTTTACCCAACTTTGATACTAACAAGTGGTATGACATCTGTAAATGATGAGAAAGCTCGTGGACCAATTGGTCCCATTGTGGCGCTTTTAATTGGAATGATTCTTTTATACGGCTTTGGCTTCTATAACCTCTTCTTTGTACTGTCTCCTTTTCTGCCAATTATCGTCGATATTATTAACTTTGCTTTTCCATGGCTCGCTCCTTACTGGTGGGCGGGACTTGCATTCATCGTTATCTTAGTCTTACTCGGACTTATTCTTGCCTACCTGATCTTACAATTAATGAAACGCGCTGCTGCTGGTACCTTGAAGGTTCTCTGGCTACTTCAAGCCGTTTTGATGATTGCAGTTGGAATTTTCATGTTCCTGTTCTTGGGACCCTTTGGTATTTTTGGACTCATCTTTCCCTTTATTGGAATCCTTCAATTTTGGGTTTGGTTTCGACGGCGGCAAAAAATCGAACGGGCAGGAAAACTAGCCGAGTTTACAGCACAGCTCCTCCTCGAAGAAAAAGAAATGTTCATCATTCCCCTCGTAACGGCGATATTTAGTCTACTCACTGGTATTCTAATGATGGCGACCTACGGTGCTATGTATGCATGGTTACCTTTAATCGGTATCCCACCTGAATCCTGGATATTTTTCTTGTTATCTATCTTGGTACAAATCCCCTATTTGTTCGTATATTTCTCAGTCTTCTACGTCTTCGATGGAATTAACATCTCTATTGCTCATACGTGGTACCGGAATCAAGATCCTGTTCTACGTGGGGCTACTCGGGAGGTGCGAGGAGTATTAGGAACGATTATCCAATTTGCTGCTGTTCGAACAGCCGTTTCCGTTGCTCAAAGCACTGCTCGACAAGGAGGACAACGTCAAGGAGGTATTTTTGCCATTATTGGTGCGATCGCTGCCCGAATCATTGGTACAATATTTTACTTCCTAACCTATTTTACACTTCCATCTATCATCATCGAAAAACGTGGATTAGTCGACTCAATTAAACGATCAGCCCGAATCACCTGGAAATACCTCGTGGACGTATACATTGCAGAGACCGGTGTCTCCACCGTTTTCAGCTTCTTTGGAGGCTTGATGACTTTAGGCTTTCTAGCCGTAGGGTTCCTCTTCGGTTACATCATGGGAGCCTTCCTCTTAGGTAATCTATTTCTGGCATTGATTATTGGTATCGTATTCGCAGTTGTTTTTATGATCTTTGCTGCTGTTCCCAGCTATTTCATCTTCCGACCATTAAACACAGCCTATCGCACATTCATGTTCTCCTATGCTCTTGATGAAGAAAGTAATTTCACACTCCCTAGCCGATTACCAAAAGCATATCGTGACACAATAGAAGAAGCACAAGCAGAGTGGGAGGCTTCCGGTAAAGAACGAAAAATTGAACCACCACCTGATGATTGGTGAAACCTACTCGCTCTAAAACTAATTTCCCTAGCAATTCTTCTAGTTCGTAAAAGAAGGAAAATCTAAGAATTGGCACTGGATTCTACATTAGATTACACCACAATAAACGGTCAGAAAATCAAGATTTTTCGCTATTGGCAAATCAAAAAAGGGAGAACATCACTTGGTTGAGATACCCTGGAGTGATACCTATGACAGAAGCAAAGAATGGTGATACTGTCCGAGTCCACTATGTCGGAAAATTCCCCGGTGGCAAAGTCTTTGACACTTCACTAGAAAAAGAGGCAATTCGTGCAGGCGCCTATAATAAGGGTCGAGATTACAAACCTTTGAAAGTTACATTAGGTGCTGGTCAAGTCATTAAAGGTTTTAATGATGCTATCATCGGCCTCAAACCCGGTGAAGAAAAGACCGTAACCCTGTCACCTGAACAAGCCTATGGTAAAAAAGGAAGCCACCCAATGGCGGGTAAAACCCTCCAATTTCGAATCATTCTCGTCGATATCCTCGAATCCAGTTAAATTATCTCTCAGCTCTAAGAGGTAGAGTTAAATAGGGCTTTCCGCGTCCTTGCACCTCAAACGGGGGCACCACATAAAATGTATCAGCCACAGATTAATCCTCTACTCAAATATTCACGATACATCCTTTGTTCTGGATTTCTCATCGCATTTATGGCGTATTTAGTTCCCTTTTATTCCCTTTACATCATTGTCACTGGCACGGCAATTTTTATGGTTGGATTCATATTACAAATCTATATGTACCGACTAATGTCTAAATACCGGGTTAAAACATCGCTTGGTGTCGATTATCTATTTCCTGAACTTGATAGCTGGATTGTCTCAGCTGATTTTGTTGCAATGCCTGAGGAAGTGATTCCGACTGAAGCTGACCTTTCTGAGGAGGAAATACAAGCATACATCCAGCTTATCCAACTACGAAAACGCAAACGCAACGAAGCTGCTAGCCAACTTGCGCTGGCTGGTCGGAAAGCCATTCCTTATGTTCTACCTCTTTTCCAAGAAGAGCACCCTGATCCCCGTCTTAAAGCTGCGCTTATCATGCGACATCTTGGCCCTCGAGCAGCAAAAGCCGTTCCGACGCTCCTCGAAGTTATCGATGATTCAGATCTCACTGTGCACGCTCAGATAATCTGTGCTCTAGGACGTATAGGATCTGCTGCTAGGGAAGCAATTCCAGTATTGGTCGACCAGCTCTCCAATGAGAACGATGACATTCGTGTTTGTGCCGCTGTAGCCATTGGTCGAATTTCGAATGGAGGAAAGGTACAAGCCGATACGATCAAGGCATTAGAAACTCTTCTTGAAGATCCTGTCCCATCAGTCCAGACTGCTGGGCTTGTTACCCTAACTGGGCTGGGAGAAAAGGTTCCTAATCAACTTGAATTGCTTATCAGCAAACTACGTGACCCGAATGCGGTGCTCGCCTTGTTAGCTACAGAGAGACTTGGGTTAATGAAAGAAGGAGCTAAAGATGCCATTCCTGATCTCATTGAAGCGCTGAAAACGAATCATCCTATTATCCATGTTAAAGTGTCCCATGCCCTCTATCGTATTGGCTATGATCCATTAGCATTACTTCGTCCTATTTTGACTGCTGCAAAAAATGGAGAAATCTATGTGAAAATGGAAGCTTTGGAAATTCTCAAGGATTTTGGTCCTGATGCTGAACCAGCAATTCAGGCCTATGTTCGTATGCTCGGTGATAAGAACACATTAACCCGAGTTGTCGCTATTCGAGGAATTTCCTTCCTGGGAGAAAAAGCGCGACCCTTAGTTCCTCAACTGCGACGGGCACTTGCTGACCCTGCAAAGGCAGTCCGATATCATGCAGAAAAAATCCTGACAGGTCTTGGTGAACCTCTTGAAGAACCTGCTCAATTAGAAGCACCTGAGGCGTCTGAAGAAGACTAAATTTGATTATTCTCGAAGCTGAAATAATAGCTTCAGATTTCTTCGAAACCATTCGTCACCGCCAGGTGTTTCCAGGGTCATCGGATGTTCTAAGAACCGTTGGTCATTTACTAGTTGTTTGAAAGGTACGATTCCAATATGACCATGCCCGATATTTTCATGTCGGTCTCTACGGCTTCCTAATTCTACTTTAGAGTCATTGAGGTGAAACCCTATTAGGTGCTCTAACCCAATGATAGAATCAAAGTGATCAAATACTTCTTGTAAACCTTCGGGGGCTCTAAGATCATATCCTGCTGCGAAAGCATGTGAGGTATCAAAACAGATCTTGATTCGATCTGGGGATCCTATTTTTTCACGAATTTCTGCGATTTGTTCGAAGTTCCCACCCAGGAGGGAACCTGCACCAGCAGTATTCTCAATGCAAAGCTTCACGGATTGATTTGGACGCTTCTGGAGTAATCTTTGTATACTACGGACTAACCTTCGGATTCCCTTCTTTTCTGTTGATTCACGATAGGATCCAGGATGGAAGACTAAATAAGGAATTCCTAAGGCTTCACATCTGTCCATTTCATCTAGAAATGCAACTTCTGACCGTTTTCGGATATTCCTATCACCACTCGCGAGGTTAATTAGATAAATACTATGCGTCATCACTGCATGAATTTCACATTCTTTTATGGCGGTTTGAAACCCATCAATTGCATCATTAGAAAGGGGTTTACATTTCCATTGATTAGGATTCCTTGTGAAAATTTGTATGGCTTCACATCCTAAATCGCGTCCACGCTGTGGGGCTTTCTGAATGCCATCGGCAATAGAGACGTGACAGCCTAAGAGTCCCAATTCGGTTTCATCCCAATTATCCTGTTTAACTAGAGGAAGGCTTTTCAGGTAATAAAATGGGTGATACGTCTTATAATGTAAGCTTTGCTAGCCTTGAATTGAGGGTAAAATCGTGACAGATATCGTTGGAAGATTCTTCGGGTTAGAAGAAGAATCTCAACGTGCGAAACATCTGGCTAAAGTAGCCGCGATTTTCATGCCCTTTGCCGCCCTAGCTTTCATGATGTCTACGACATTCTATTCATTTTACGTAGCCACATTGTTAGCAGGTTCAAACCTTAACATCGGTTTTGCACTAGTGGGAATCCTTGCCTCATTTGCTATGGGAATCCAACTAGCAATTGATTACCCAACCGGAGGAATCGGGGATTGGATTGGTCAACGGTGGATACTCGCGTTAGCATTTCTATGCTTTGGAGCATCCTTTTTACTCACTTGGCTATCACCAGTATTTCCTTATTTCTGGTTTTTCCTGATCATCTATTTCCTTTCAGCTGTTGGCGCCGCGATGCAATCAGGAGCCATTGCCAGCTGGTTTGATAATAATTATCGCGCAGTTACAGAAGATCCTGAAAGAAAAGCCTACAGCAAAGCCCAGGGACGAATGGGTATGCTATTTCAAATTTCTGCCACCGCTGTATTGATTCCCGGAGCTATTCTAGCCACATTCTTTGGACGCACTTTTGTATTCTTCTTCCAAGCCATCCTATGTGTATTGATCGGTGTCTCTGCACTGATCCTCTTTCGTGATTTTCCTGAGGTCGCACAGAATCGACCCAAACGATCACTCAGCCAATATTATACCTTGCTTAAAGATGGACTCAAATTCGCGTTTTCTACCCGCTATATTGGCTTTTACCTCATTGGATTAGTACTCATGACAAGTACAATAACAGTTTGGGGAAACATGATTCTATTTTATATCTACTACTCTTATCTGGCCTACAGTGATGTAGCAGTTGCTCTATTCCGGACGATTCTTTTCGGATTTGGAATCCTCTGGATTGAAAGAGCAGGTGTATGGACCCGAAATCTCTCAACCCATAAATGGATCCCACGGTCCAGATTACTCCAAACATGTGGACCAATATTTTACTTCGCTTTTACGATTATTACGTTCTTCATGCTCCCCGTAATTCTTCCATTTCCTTTCATGTATCTACAATTTGCTACAATCCTCATATCCGCTGGATTCATTATTACTGGAATTTTTTCCGCTTGGAGTACTATTTTAAATCAACGCTTGCAATTAGACTTGATACCGGATCGAATCCGAAATGGCTTTTACTCACTTATCCCTTCACTCACACTGCTTTTTGCTATACCCCAGATTATCTTTTTTGCTTGGATCATGGTTCAACCTCAACTAGCTGTCCATCCCCAATTACCTATTTCAGTCGTCCTTTTTGGATTAGGAGTCATTAGCACTGTTGGTCTTATCATATTGAAGTATGGATTAAGTAAAGCTCCTAAAATTGCGCCTACAGAGGAAGAACCGCCTATTGGACCAATTCCTACCGAGATTCCCTAGTGATTAGCCTTCGAATTCGTCTGGAGGCTCAGCCTTCTTTACAATAAGCCGAATACCATCCAATCGAACAACTTCCACTGATTCACCAGCCTTTACTACCTCTTTTTCAGCAATGGCCATCCAACTTTCACCAAACGCTCTAACACGACCTTCGGGATCTAGCGTAGTCTCAGCAATCCCCAAAGTTCCTGCAATAAGTTTGGGATCGAAATCACTAGTTAAGCGGCGAGCTTGCGCTGCTTTAATTACAGCATAGCCAAAAAGACCAGAGAAGATTAACGCGATTCCTGCTGAAATGCCTTGGAAAATCCACATGATATACTCCGGAATTAGCCATTGACTAGGTTGCATGAAAAAGATTCCACCCAGGA
>JABXGY010000045.1 GCA_016550395.1 archaeon
ATTTCGAAGCTTTGACTTTTAGACCAGCTTCATGCAGTCTAGATAGCACAGTATGGAGATGTTGAGCATGCTGTTCGACTGACTCACTGAAAATGACAATGTCATCAAGATAGACAAAGCAAATTTTTCCAATTAGATTATGCAATACCTTATTCATTGTTCTCTGGAAAATGCTACAGCCATTTGAGATACCAAATGGCAAACGGACATGTTCAAAATGTCCGACATGGCAGCTAAAAGCTGTCTTAGGTATGTCATCAGGATGCATTGGTATCTGCCAATAACCACTTCGGAGATCAAGGGTGGAGAACACTTTGCTACCATTTAATAAGTCAAAAATGTCTTGGATGTGAGGAAGGGGGTAGGAATCTTTGACAGTTACAGCATTTAATTTTCGATAATCAATGCAAAATCGAATTCCTCCATCTTTCTTAGGTACAAGTGTGATAGGGCTCGACCAGGGAGAGGAACTTGGTCGAATGACACCTATGTCTAGCATTTCTTAAATGCAGTCTTCCACCATCGATCTCTTGGTCAAAGCGATCCTGTAAGGCTTCTGTTTAATAGGGGGATGGTCAGTTACGATTGTGGCATAGGGAATTTCATCAGATACATGATGGTCAGCATGCAGGGGTTCAAACAATGGGGCATGCAATTGCAAAATTTCATTCAAGCGGTGATCATTAACTTCAGGCAATTCAACAATTTCATTGATTTCAGGGTCATCATGCTCATAATTCAAATGCAGAGGGAAGCATTGTTTATACCATTCAAAAGTTTTGTTTTCAAGATCAATTTTGGCACAACCTCTGTTCAACAGATCAGCTCCAATTAGTAAAGGGGTCTTTAATTTGTGTACAATCAAAACTTTACTGCTTATACAATTTTCAATCGGTAGTACAGTGGCACCTAGAATTTTTAATTGCTCACCAGTGACAGAGACAACCGTCGGGTACTCACTATCGGCGAGTAACGGTGTTTTCAACAGTCGCCACAGCTGGTCACTGATGATGGAGATAGACGCACCAGTGTCAAGCAAAGCAGTTACACAGATCCCATTCACTTTGAGGTCAGCCCGAGGTCGGTTGGTGTAGAGAGAACCCCGGGCAGCCCCTAGTTTTTTGCACTTGAGTTCTCCTTCTGCTGATGTTGGGGTCGATTCCACTTCTTCTGTTGGTCCTGCCTCGGCTTCCAGGTTGGCTTCGGCTCGCGTCCACGCCACGACGGTTGGGCGGAGCCATAGCAGTCGCGGGCCAGGTGCCCACAGCGCCCACATGTGAAGCAGCGGCGGCGGTCAGCGTTCGGCTTGGTCTTGAGGGCCGCCTCTTGATCTCGCTGCCTGGCCTCCAGCTTGGCCAGCTTGGTAGACATTTTTTCCACCATTCGTTCAAGGGAAGAGGACTTCTGGGGGAGGGCGGAGGTCGCTCCCACCTCCATCTCTTCCTCTTGACGGCCTAAGTGCTGATAACGCTCCTTGGCCGTATCTAGCTGCGACATTTTCGCAAAGGCTTTTTCGAGAGTGTCCGGCCAGTCGGCCCCCACCAACTTCCGAGCCGCCTTATTGTCGCACAGGCCACGCCCGTACAACCTGACCAGTTCGCGCTCCTGGTCTGCATTGCGGTCTCCAGGGTAAGCCTCTGCAGCCGCTTGGCGATACCGCCTGTTATAAGCAAGGATGTTTTCGCCCGGTCGCTGTTTGACCTTAACCAACAAGTTGCGATGAAATTCTTGATGGTCAGAAGAGACGAAGCAGGACAGCAGGTGATTACGAATGTCAGTCCATGCTGTCTGCTCACGGTCCGGTTGGCGGTCGAGGAACGCCTCGAGTTCAAGGCGAAAACCTCCAGCGGTGCTGCCCGTGATTGTCTCGATAGCAGCAGAGTTGTCCGGCAGGCCGCGAACCAGCTGGATCTCCTGGATCCACTGCCGGACAAGAGTAGGGTCTGAACCGTCACATTTCTGTATTTTCTGTATTTCCTTATCGATGACATCTCTTCTCTCGGCTCTGACGGCGATCTCTGCCTGCAGCTGGACAGGGTCTTGATTATCTGCCATTTTAGCTTATTATTTCTTATGAGTTATTCAACAAATTGCACCATGTCTGGATAGTATTGGTAGAAATATTGGACGACAGAGTCCATGTAATCGATCGCCTCCTCACAATCCAGCCTGTGGCATGGGAAGTGATTATCAAATAAATAATCAATTACCCAAGAGTCACACTGAGTGCACTTGCGTACCACTATGACGCTCTGTGACTTTTCAGGCATTGTTTATGAGTGATATTTTTCAGCAAATCTTCTAAGGGTAGCAACGATTGACTGCACCACACCCTCAGGGAAAGTGTGTTGGCTTTGTTCCAGTTGGTAGTTGTCTAGAGTAATGGCGACAAGTCGTTGATGACACTCACACCTTACAAACACGGCCAATTCATAATCCATAGCGAGTTTTTTTTAGATAGTCCCACCGGAGATGCCAATTGTAAAGATTGGATCGCCCTAGAAGTAGGTGATCCGCTGTGGGGAAGACTCTACTGTTCAGTAGTGGTAATTTACATAGAACAGTCGCGGAGTCAAGTTTCCACACTTTATTGAATAATCCTCAGAGTAAAATTTTCCAGCAGAATTTCCAAGTCAGAATTTTGAAGTTACACACACTTTTGAATTGAGTCCTAAACTTGTTATATCTATGTTCCAAACTGTATTCCAAACTGAATTGGATCCCTGCATCCCATGGGTCTTATACATCATTCCAACAATCCCTATTGGTTAATCCCATGAGTGGATCCTCATTACCTTAAATATTACAAAGCAATATAAGATTATATGCAGTATCAATACAAATCATCAATCAAAAGTGAATTTACATTCACAACGCAATAATCATAACATGCGAGCAAAATGACCCTTCTCCGGGCATATCCAGACAGTGATTAGATTAATTGTATTCTAGTATATTAAGGTTGAATAACTTAATTTCTATGGTAACCCATCCAGAGTACTGGCAGTACAGCACGTTTTCCCTCCAAGATTGATAGATTCTCTCTCAAGGAATCGTGACTCTCAAATTATAGAATCGTGCTTTACCACTTGAGATTTCGTGACTTACAATTTGCAGGCAACAAGTTCAAAGAGTTTATAGAGTACAGCTTGTGCACCGGCTGTGGCAATGCCTATTTACAATACATTATTAGATATTAGATCCTAATGGAACCTAAACTTTACATTCCTCCCCCATTCAAGTTGTGAAGTTCTCTGAACAACTATCAACCTATTGAGAAGAAATGCTAGAGGGGATGCATCGGTTCTGATCCATCGGTGGGGCGCCATCCACACAATTATCGTTACCCTCATCCAATCTTATCGGCTCATGCTCAGCAATAGATCTCCTGTCTGGACCTCTCGGAGTCGGGTTAACATAAGCAACAGTAATCGGCTGAGGTTTTCCAACATTACTCTTTTCAGCCTTACAACAAAATCGACGAAGTATAAAACCAAAGCAAAACATAGTGAAAACACATAATATGAGAAGTACAACCCAGGCATACCAACGTTGGTGCCATTCTTCATCAACAAAATCTGGGTACACAAAGGGGTTAACTGTCGGCAAGTTATTGAAGTTGGGTACATCCAATCTATCAATAACATTAGCATCATGCACCAATTCTGCAAGCCTCATCCAAGAATCATTATTCAAAACAGGCATGTTAGGGATTTCAATGGGGCTTACATTGAAAAATTGATATATTTCATGATATGTTAGACCTTCTAACATCCATGCAGAAGTATCAAGGATACATTGTGGCTCAACAGTAATAACATAAGTACCTTGAGTCAATTCACCTGTAATAGCATTATGATTAGGACAACGATATGAATATAACTCATGAGGTGTATATACAACAAACTTATTTCGAGACACCTCTTGAATAATTTGTGACACATCAATATTCTTGTATATGGTAATAGGGCAATTCTCTTGCTGATGCTTATTACCACCTATCATTCCCCGAACACACAGTTCTTGAGTTTTGTCAAACCGCAAACCAGCATGACAAACAATGGGGTTTACACCACGACACTTCTCAGGATAAAATACTTCTCCTGTTTGCGTGCCCAAAGCAACATGCACATTATGATGCAGCTGGATCGCAAAAGATTTGTTAGGAGCAAATGTAGGGTAAGTATGAATAGTATATGCGATATATGGCTCGTCAGCCAGCATAGGAATATGGTATTTACACACCAGTCTGCCTTTAGGATCCTTCATCATGTAATCTATAGTAAGGGTTCTGTAGTACCATTCGTTAGGTAACACAAAGTGATTCCTATAGGAATTCACAATTTGCAACAGCAAGGCCTTGGGTAGCAGTTCCTCAG